>CAYPJH010000247.1:0-9630 GCA_964411035.1 uncultured Methanobrevibacter sp.
AGAAATAGAAGACATATCAAAAGGCACTGCTCCAGTCATTAATGATATTAACATTCCAGACAAATCTAAAATAGTCATTTGATTAACTAAAAATTCAAAATTACTAATTAAAGGAACTTCCATTATTTCTCCATCAACACCTAAAATTGAATCTCCTTCATAAACAGATTGACCTATTGGAAAACCATAAGCTTCTGCAAGGCCTTTTCCAGAATATGTTGGATGATTAACAAATGAAAATGCAAAAATGAGTATGGAAATACAAAATAAAATAACAATAATTTTTAAAGATGTTTCTCTCCATTTTTGATTCATATTTTTTACACCCAAATAAATAATACTATAGTTATATTATAATTATTCTAAAATTATTATTATTTATATATTTTTGTTATTTTAGATTTTTAGATAAAGTTTTAACCCTTTCTTGTATATCAATAATTGAATCTTGCCCATTACCTCCAATAAGCATTGCATTTTCATGGGAAAACTCAGCGACTAATAATATAATTTCATCTAGATTATTAGCCACTTCTATTCTGCCTTCATAATTTAAATAATGTAATTTTTGAATAGCCATGTCTACAGTATCATCAAGACCCGGAAATATAACTATTACTTTAGGATTGTATTTTACAACCTCATCAAGCATATCCAGCCTATCTGATTCATTGAATCTTGGAGTCCCCATGAATATTGCATAAAAATCATCTTCGCTTAATACAGATTGTAATGCATCAATATTATCTGTTTTACCAATATATATCTTAGAATCATTAAGTTGATATACGTCTAAACGCCCTTCAACAGCTTTAAATTCCATTAAACTTTTATCTATAATATCGTTTGGGATTTTAAGTGCTCGTGCAATAGCTGTTGCAAGACCTGCATTTAATCTATTGAATTTTCCAAAAACTTTCAGGTTGGCCTGTGATTCAAAATAGTAGTATAAATCACTTGATGACTCTTTAAAATTACTTTTAAAGTCCTGATTATGATTTATTATAATATCTTTATCTTTAAAGAATCTGACAAGAGAATTTTTATAGTTGGATACGGTTCCATGCACATCCATGTGATCAAAACCCATATTTGTAAGGCCTATTAGGTCAAAGTCAAAACAATATCTGCAAAAATCAAGGGTCATGTCACAGACTTCAACTAGCAAAACATCAACATCTCCCTTTTCTGCCTCTAAAATTAGATCATAATAGCCATTAAAACCACCACCTCCATTACCACCAATTAAAACGTTTAAACCTGCATTTTCAAGAATTTTTTTTATCATATGTACTGTTGTGGTTTTACCGTTTGTGCCTGTTATACCAATAGTAAAAACATCTTTATGTTTGGTTAAAATATCTGACAGCAACTTTTTTTCATTAATAATTTTATTTGCTAATGAGCTGCCCCACATGCTTGGACTGAATGCAACTGCATCGGCAGAATCTATTTCTATTAAATCTGTAAAACCTAAATCAATATGGAGATTATTGGCTTTAATGGTTACTCCATTATTATTAGGAGGAATATTTAAATCAGCAAAACCAAGATTTAATTCATTTAAATCTATATTTTCATTAGAATCAGTTGCATAAACATCCCATTCATTTTTTAAAAAGGAAATTGTTGCTTTTTTACCTTCTACACCTAAACCAATAACCGCTGCTTTCATAAACTAGCACCTTTATTTTTATTATTATAATATCTCTTGTTAAAAGTTAATAAATATTTATAAATAGTTAAATAATTAAATTTAAACCAATAGGTGAAGATTAATGTTTGAAGAAGATTATGATAATAAAATTTATAATTTAATAATAAGTAATGGATTTGATAAAGAGAATGAATACAAACAGTTTATAGAAAAATTATATTCTAAAACTGATTTTTTATGGAAAGACTCAATTTCAGCTTCTTATGCAACAGCAAGTCCGGAATTTTTCAAGGAAATTGATGTAATAATCTTGCTTGCAGGCCTATATAAATATAATGAAGATACTTTCAATGATTTAGTCAATGCAAGTGAAAAATATAACATTCCAATAGTGCTTGTAAGGCCATATGGCGTTGAAGAAGTTCCGGAAAGTCTTGAAAATAAATCTAACACTATTGTTGGATGGAATGCAAATTGTATTATTGATGCAATAAAAAATGCAATTAAATTTAAAGATATGAAAGATGAATTATAAATTTAAATCATTTAATCAGATTTTTTATTAAATTATCTAAAAAGATTAAAAGAAGAATTATTTGGTTTTAATCTCTGAAATACCATTATTCTTCTCAATTTTAATCAAATTATCTGCTGCATTTTCAAGTTGACTTTCATGAGTTACAATAATCATCTGCGGTAGAAGGGTAATTTCTTTTAATAAATTAATCAGCTCATGTTTTCTAAAGCTATCTAAATGAACTGTAGGTTCATCTAAAAGGATGGTTTCAAGATTACTTTCAGACAGTGATTGTGTAATTCCAAGTCTTAAAGCAAGAGCAATAGCTATTTTTTCACCACCACTTAACATATCAAGTCTAGATTCTCCTTCAGGACCATAAATTGTCACATTATATTCATCATCCAACACTAAATCAGAATAATTAAAATTAAACTTATTAAAGTATTCTTTAGTATATTTCTGAATTAAAGGTCTTGAATAATTTCTTAAATCCTTTTGAATACCGTTTTTACTGTAAAGCATTCTTATTTTATTTAAAATAAGTAAATACTCACTAGTATTATCATATTCTTTTTTGATTTCATTATTAATGTTTATTTTTTCAGTTAAAGCATTAACTTGAGCAATAAGTTCTTTAGACTGGCCTTTAATATTACTTAACTCAGAACTGTAATCCTTTTCTTTTCTTTCAAATAGCTCATAAGAATAAAGCAATTGATCATACTGATTTTTATCATAGTTTGAATTTTCAATATTTTCGTTTAAAGTAGTTATTTTATTATATTTCCAATCTATTTCTTCTTTTTTAGATATTAATTGTTCTTCTAAAGTTTTTTTAGTTTTAATGAAACCTTTAAGCTGGTTGTATTCAGCGTCTTTTTGTTTTAGATTTTCAATACGCTCTTTTAACTCTCTTGTTGTAATGCTGGTTGTAAGATTTTTATCCTGATCAATAGCTAATTGGATGTTTTTAACGTTTTTATCAATTTCATTAACAATCTGTTTTAATTGTTTTTCAGTTTCGATTTGATTATCTAAAACATCCAGTGCTCCTTGTGCTTTAGTATAGGCATCATAAGAATTTTTATATTCTTCACAATCTTTTTTACTTTGAGAAATATTTAAAATAACTTTAGCTAATCTGTTATTTATGTATTCTTTAGTTTTAAGACTTTCTTCAAGTTCAGTGAGTTTTTCAATATCTTTTTCAAGGTCATTGAATTTGTAATTAAATTCAATAAGTTTTTTAGATAGTTTATTAACTTTTTCTTCTTTTTCCTCATAACTCTTTTTATTGGATTTGAGAAGTTGGATAGTTTCTTCATCTTCTTCAATAAGTCTTTTGCTTTGATCTATGTTGTATTGATAGTAATCAACTAATTCCAGTTTTTTATGGGAATCAATTTCAGATTGACAGATAGGGCAAACATTACTAACATTTTCCAATTCTTCTAAAGGTTTTTCACAAGATTTAATAGATTCTTTAAGTTTAATTATTTCTTCATTTTTTGAAATAATATCTTCATTAATAGATGTTACTTTTGTTGAGAGATATTCTGAGAAATTATCCACTTCATCATTTAATCCTGTAAAATTATCAATACTGTCTATGGTTTCTTGATCAAGGCCTAAATTACCTAATTGATTAATAGATTTTGTGAAAAATTCTTCAAGAGTTTCACGATTATTTTCAATTGAAATAAGTATTTCCTCTTTTTCATTTTCCAGTTTTGCAATACCTACAAGTTCTTTTTCAATATTTGTTTTTTTCTCTCTAAGCTCTTCAAGAGATTTAACAGCAAAGTTATATTTGCTGTATCCTCCTTTTTCAAGATCAATTATTGATTTTTGAGTTTTAATAGTTTGCAGGTTATTTGAAACTGTTTCTTCTTCGTTTTTTAATCGTTGGATATTTGAAACGGATTTTTCAAAATCAAGATATAATGGAAGTTTTTTAACTTGTTTTTCTAGTTCTTTAATTTTATCTTCAGATTTATTGATTTCTTCCAGTCTTTCCTGAATTTTAATATTATCTGCTTCGAGTATAGCAAGAGATTCTTTTTCAGAGCTTAAATTAGAAATAAAATTGTCATAAATTTCTTTTTCTCGTTCCATATTTATTTTTTCATTACGGTTACTTTCACGAACCAGTTTCACATCATTTAGTTTTTCTTCTAATGCATGGCCTTTTTCTTTTAAATCATTAAGCAATGCTAATTTTTCTTCTCTTTCTTTTTCCAATTCTGGAGATGCTGAAAGTTTTCCTTTAAGTTCAGCTAATGCATTATCATAATTAGCAATAATCGGTTGGATGTTTTTCCAAGCTTTTTCTAGAGAATCAAGTCCTAAAAGTTTTGCAATTAATTGCTTTTTCTCAGAAGGGGTTTTATTTACAAGTTCAGCAATTTCGCCCTGTCTTATGTAAATTGCATTTAAGAATAAATCAGAATCGATTGCTAATATGGAGTTTATCTGTGCAGCAACTTCCTTATCTCCGGCACATAATGACATGTATTCCCCATTTGCTACAGTTTTTTTAAGTA
This sequence comes from uncultured Methanobrevibacter sp., assembly GCA_964411035.1. Classification (GTDB taxonomy): domain Archaea; phylum Methanobacteriota; class Methanobacteria; order Methanobacteriales; family Methanobacteriaceae; genus Methanocatella. The sequence continues at coordinate 4,721 of CAYPJH010000247.1, forward strand.
ATTTTGATTTTAAACCAGATGATAGTTTTTCACGAATGATTTTATAATCTTTTCCATTAGAAGCAAACTCCAATTCAACAACCATACTTCCATTACTATTATTTCTTACCAAATCATCAATTTTACGAGCACCATGCTGTTTGAATAATGCAAAACTTATTGCTTCCAATATTGAAGATTTTCCAGCACCATTTTCTCCTACAATTATACTAATTCCTTTATCAAATTTAACTTCAGAATTATTATAAGACTTGAAATTTTTTAATTTTAATGTTTTAAAAATCATTATAGTGCCTCTTTAAATTGTATCTGATAATCTTCTTTAGATTTTTTTGGTTTTTCAATTGGAATTTCTTCAGTTTTGGCAGTTTCAGTTTTTATTTCTACTTCTTTGCCATTATAATTATCTTTATAAAAATCATATGCTAATTTCATTGCATCTTCACTTTTATTAAGGGATAATAAATCATATAAATCGAGACCTAATTTAATGGTTTCTTCACCACCAATTTCTTTTAAATTATCTATAAGAAGTTCTTTAGGTCCAAGAATATTATTCTTATCTAAGAATAGCTCAATATCTACTTCATCATCAATAAATTTAAAAGTAGGTCTAAACATTAATGTATATTCTCCAATTTCATTTTCAATAATTTCATAGATATCCCGAACATTTCCGTCTACATTAAAAACAGTTAGATTAACAATAGGTTTTTTGTCAAGATCTTCAATAAGAATTTTAAGAGATTTCAATTCATTTATTAAGTTATTATAATCTATATTTCTATTAATAAATTCTCTTGAAATATTAATTGCAACTCTTTTAACTTTTGGTTTTGAACCATCTAAATCAACAACTACAAAACCTTTGCCCTTTTTTGCATAATCTTCATATTCATCAGATTTTAAAATATCAATTGATCCGGGGTATACTAATTTTCCTTTGCCAAATTCATCTTCAACATAATTATGAATGTGTCCAAAAGCATAATAATCAAAATTATCCGGTAAATCTCCAATTTCAAGTTCATGATGAACTGGAATATATTTGTCAATACCTTGATGTAATACTAATATTGATTTATCATGCATTTCAGCTTTTTTAGACAAATTTGCTAACTTGTTTTTTAGATTTTTATTCTGTGAACTAGGATAATAGGGAAGGCCTGCAATAAAAACATCTTCATGAACATAATCAGTATTTATTGGACTGATGACCTTAAGGCCAAATTTTTTAAATAATACTTGGGGAGGGATTGCTGTTTTTCTCATTATAGTATCATGGTTACCTGCAATTGAATACATTGGAATTCCAGCACCCTTCAAACGTAATAAACCTTTTTGAAATGCTAATAATGTATTTGGTGAAGGTTTAGCTGTTTCAAACAGGTCTCCAGAATGTATTACAAAATCAACATTTTCTTCTATTATTTTATCTATAATTTTATCAAATACTTCATAAAGATCATTTTCACGGTCAATAAGCCCAAACTGTTTATAACCTAAATGAGTATCTGCTAAATGTGCAAATTTCATTATGATTACCTTTTTTAAAAATTTTATATAATCAATAAACACTTTTTAAAATTAATTAAAAATTATGATTATATATGTTATAATACAATATTTAATATTTATTAAAATCCAAAAGTTAGTAGTCATAACCTAAGTCATAACTTTCTTTTTCTTGTCTTTCCAACTCTTCTTTGCTTGTTTTTTTATAATTAGCTATTTCTTTTATGACGTCGATGTCTCCTCCATATCTTCTTCCCTTAAATTCATCTATTTTAACAAGTGTGGGAATTTTTGTCATTAAACCTAGTAAAATTGCTTCCCCTACATTTAGTGAAGGCAGCTGTTTTACTAAATCTTCAGATAAGCTTTCACTTGCTGATTGAACATGTCTTTGATCATCTGGTTCAATTAATCTTAGTATTATCATATTATTCATTTGAGATAGTGCATCCTGGTCTACTGTCTTTGGAGATTGACTTACTAAACATAAACTTAAACCAAATTTTCTTCCTTCACGTGCAACTCTCTGAATCCAAAATTTAGAATCAGATTCTCTTCTTTTAGGTGCTAAAATATGGGCTTCTTCAAGAATAAAGAATACCGGGAAGTCTAAAACTTGTGTGGAACTTTTATTATAATAATTTTTACGACGTTGAAGGGAATTTCTTAAGATATGGCTTACAAGCACTTCAGCAGCATACTCATCTGTCTGACTTAAATTAAGAATGTTCACTTTTCCTACTTGAATATTTCCGATGATATTCCCTTTATTTGTATCAAAAAGATTTGCGTATTTTTCTATTAAGTCTTCAACTTTATTTAAAACGCCCTGGATGTCATTTTTCTCACCGGCACTTTTATCCTCATCATCATACATTTTAGTCAAAACATATTTAATAATCTTTAAAAAATCATTTGTACTATTTGTTCCTTCTTCTATTGCTTCATTTGCTTTTTTAAATGCTTTTCTAAAGTATCTTTCCTGTTTAAATGCATTATTTGGAATATTGGCAAGTTTTTTAATTTCATTAAATGTCATATAATGAGGATTGATGGAAGGCTGGATAATATTTACATCGCCGTTCTGGAATTCTGCTTCTATATATTCTCCGTGCATGTCAAATATGAAAATAGGAATATCATATTCAAGCAGACCATCAATTAAAACAGCAACAGTATTTGATTTACCTGCTCCTGTCATTGCCAATATTGCTAAATGTCTTGTTAAAATAGAATTTGCATTTACCTCAACATCAATATCCTCCTGATTAATAAGTGAACCGAGTTTTAATGGATTATTAACTTTAAAAACTTCCTTTAAAATCTTCTTATCAGCTAATTTTACAGGAGTTCCTGGTGGTGCGGGGGTTCGGGGAATCCTTAAATTATCATTAATATCACCAAGAATCCTTATTTTTCCTTTAATATAATAGTCATTACCTTCAATTTCTGTAATCATCTGTACTGTTTTTACATTAGTAATATCTTCGGTTATTGAAACATTTCCTCTAACCATTGTTTCTATCATGCCTAAAATTTGCTTTTCATCATATTCTAAACAAACATATTCCCCTACTTTAGGAACTTTATCTGAAATAAATGTAATTTCAATAGGAGAAGTTTCACCAATACATCGTCCAATTATCATAAAAAGTACTCCTTTATTTTAGCATTTCTCTACCAATTTTTTCTGTAATATTAACAATTGATGCTAATTTATTCATATCTTTATTTGTAATAGTAACATCATTATGAGCTTTTTTAAGCAGATAGGGATAGCCATCTGCAGAATATCTTTTAAGTTTTTTAACTAAATCTAAAATTTCTTCATGAGTTGCTCTATAGGGCAGTTCAACCTTTAAGACATTTTTATAATCTTCAAGCCTCAAATAAAAAATTGTAAAAATCTGATTTTTAAAATATTCATTTTCAATAAAAAAATCATTTTTAATATCATCAGCAACTTTTTTATATATGATTTTTGATATTCCCTCTTTTTTAGTATATTTGTCAAAAATAGAAATATCTGGAATATTGCTTTTAAAAATATCTCTATTTGTTGATGTTTTTGAAATAGCAATTATTTTTCTATTATTCTTAAGTAATTGTTTTAGAATAATTAATTGTTCAATAGAACTCAAAAACATTATCCTATCGGTTTTATCTTCATATCCCTCATATTTTTTTTCTGCAATTCGTTTAGCATCTAACTTAAAATTTAAATATCTTACATTGTCTTGCAATTCTTCAAGAGAGTCTTCCAATATTTCTTTTCTTTTCTCTTTTGATAACTTAAGTCCTGTAGGAAATGGCCTTATTAAATCTCCAAATAATGATCCATCTACTAAATAGTAGTCAATATCATAATGTTTTAATGTTTTAACAGCACTTTTAAGTTCAAAAATACTCATATAATTTCTAAGCAATTCATGAATATAATGAGTATATTCCATAGAACCTATAAACGAATCATCGATTTTAGTTATTTCATCATCATAAATAACAGATTCACAACCAATAGCATAAAAGTTATAGGCTAAAAATTGTTTTTTATTAAAACTACCATCTCCGGCAGCTAATGGAAAATCAGTACTTATAGGTGTGATTGGAATATTCTCCCATAATTCAGAAATATTTCCCTCTTTTTCGACTTCAGGAATAATCTCTTTAAAGGAATCTCTTTTTTTAGCAGCTTCCAGATATAATGAATCAATCAATTGTAAACACCTTTAGTTAATTATTATTTCTGTTAAAATTCATAAATAAACCCTAAGCATTTGAAAAGTAATATTTATAGATTTTATTAAAAATAAGTATCAAAAAATAAAAAAAGTTTTTTTATAATAATTAAAAGAAAAGAAATTAGAAAGATTTACTCTGATGCTTTTTTAATAGCAGAAGTGATTTCAGATATTTTAGCATTAATATCATCGGTTTCTTCTACAATAGTACCAGTTACTATAATATCTCCACCAGCTTTAGCAGCTGTATAGGCTGCTTCACCATCTCTAATTCCACCACCAACAATAATAATCATATCATCAGTAGCTTTTTTAATGTATTTTATCATTTCTGGGGGAATAGGTTGATTAACACCGGATCCTGCTTCTATATAGAAAAATCTTTGACCTAAAAATTCAGAAGCCACTGCATAAGCAGCTGCTAATTTAGGTTTATTTCTTGGGATTAATTTTGCATCTCCAACCCATCCAACTGTTCCGCCTGGTTCTGCAACAACATAACCCATAGGAAGTACTTCTATTCCTGCTTTTTTAACAGACATGGCACTTAAAGCCTGTGCACCAGTAATCCAGTAAGGATTGTTTGAGTTTAAATAGCTCATATAAAATATTGCATCTGCATATTTACTTACGCTACTGGTGTTTCCTGGAAAT
>CAYPJH010000248.1:0-14925 GCA_964411035.1 uncultured Methanobrevibacter sp.
GTTATGGCTTTGCAGATACCACTATTCAATTAGATGAAGCTGCTAAAAAATTCGAAGAATCAGTTAAATACTTAATTGAACTTGGTGAAGTAGAAAAAACTATTTTTCTATTGGCTGAAGAAATTGAGTCTACAAAACGTAGAGTAAATGCTTTAGAGCATATTATGATTCCAAGATTCAAAAACACAGAAAAATATATTGATATGAGACTTCAAGAAATGGAAAGAGAAAACTTTGTTCGTTTAAAAATGATTCGTTCAACTATTGAGAAAAAACAAGATGTTGAAGAAGGACCTGCTAAAGCTTAGTAGTGTACCTGAATTAAAAGTTAAGTTTTTCTTAAAACTTCTCTTTTCTTTATTTTTATTTTTTTTTAGGTTTTAATATGAGACGTAATCCTGTTGATTTGTGGTTAAATGATCCTGATAATAAAGCTAAGCTTTTTATTTGGATTACAAGAGCTATGATTTTAACTACTTTTATGATTACACTAGGTGTAATTTTGTTTATTCTACATTTAGTTGGTTTTTTCTAAATTTTCAATTTTTAAACTTATATTGTTGACATTGTCAATCAATTTTTTTAAATTACTATTTTTATCTATTATAGTTAAAAGGGGTTCTCCTTTTTCTGTAATTGATCCGACATGAGGCAAGTCATATAAATTTTTAAAAGGCAATGGTGTAAACTTGCTAGTTTTATTTGCATATATTATTTTTTTATAGCAATATTGGCTTATTGGGGGTATTTTAGATAAGTTGCCTTTACATGCGTTTATATGGTAATCTAACATATTAATTTCAAATGTGTTTTCACAACATTCATAGGTACCCTGAATTCTAGGATTTATTTCAATAACATACAAACCATTTTCATTGGCTATGAAATCTACACCATTGGATCCTATAAGTTTAAAATCTTTTATTAAACTTTCAGAGATTTCTATCATTTCTTTATTTAAACTATTGGCATTTGGATCTATTTTAGAGTTAAATGGTGTGATATTTCCAATATATAAAAACTTGTTTTCATGTCCGAAGTCGCGGGTTGTTAGCAGTCTTGAATTTACCAGATGTTGGGCATTGTTTTTTATTCCGAATACTGATGAACTTACAGTTGTTCCGGAAATATACTCCTGCAAAATCCAACCATTTTCTGCATTGTTTATTTGATTCAAGCTATCATTATTTAAAAGATTTGTATTGTACCCTCCACTTCCTGATGTGGGTTTTAAAATAAATTGTTTATCTGGGTAATTTTTATTAATTTCAATTGCTTCATATATATCATTTAAATAAAAAGTCGCAGGAGTTAAATATTTGTTTTTAATTTTGTTATAAAATTTAAATTTATTTTCAACATTTTCAATATTTTTATTTCCAAGAATCTTTTTTTTATATTTTGAGTATTTTCCTTCAAAATCATTAGAAGTAATTCCACTTTGAAGTATTATATGATCAGCTATTTCTAAATAATCTTCAGATTCTTTTAAAAGATTTTTGGGATTAAATTGTTGTTCAAATGTTCCGGATGTTTTATTTTTACTTTCATCCAATATGCATTTTACATTTTCAATATCTGGAAAATCTGATGTTTTAAAATAACTAGTTGAAAAAATGTTATAATTTAATTTTAGGCAAGAATTTACTAATGCTCTTGTATTAATGCCTATTATTAATATGTTTTTCATAAAATCATTAAAAAAGAGTAATAATTAAAAAGGAATAGTCCCGAGCGGAGTCGAACCGCCGTCTCCGGGTCCAAAGCCTAGAAGGATTACCACTACCCTACGGGACTATTTTGATTTTTGTATTTTACATACAACATTCTATATATCTTTATTAAGTACTATTTAAAGTTTTCGGTTTTCTAATGTTTTAACAAACAAACATTTATCCCACCATCTGCAATTTAGACATATGCCTTCAACAGAATTAATGGAATTAAACTGTTCATTAATTATTCCAAATAGCTCTTTAGAATTAAAAGATTCTTTAGACGGAATTTTTTCTAAAACCTTCAAATCCATTGAGATAATTTTATTATTCTCATTTACGTCCTGACACATGCCATTTTTTAAATTTGGACAGGATACGCAAATATCATCATCTTTAGATACAACTTTAATTTGAGTTTCATCATCTTTTCGCAGTTCATTTATTCTCTTCATATTTTCTACAAATTTGGCATCATAACCATATCCCTGAAAGCCCTGAAGACATAATAAATGATGAGCTCTTAAAATAAGTGTCATTTTAATCAAATCTTACAATAAATATTTTGAGCGTTATTTCTTTTATTATTTTATTTCAATATATAATAGGTATTTTGCAGTCTAATATAAATCAGTCAAATATTCATTAAAAAATAAGTAAAACAATAAAAGAAAGAAAGTTGAATAAGATTTTTAGTCTTATTCTTTTGGTAAAAAGATTTTAGAAACTGTAGATGCACCTAATATTTTTACAATATCTCCAAAAATAAATGGTACAAGACCCATAATCAATAAATCGTAAATGTTTAAAACAGTTCCTTGAGTAACATAAGTCCAAATAGCTAAACCAGATAATCCTGGAATGTAAATAAGTATAAAGTTAGCTATACCAATTACTAATGCAGCACTTATGAATTTACGGGAATTAGCATACTTTTCAGCTATTGCACCAATAAAATAAGAAGCTACTAAAAATCCTAAGAAGTATCCGCATGTAGATCCAAGAACAGTTTCAATTCCACCAGTCATTCCACCAAACCATGGGACAAATAATATACCGATTAAAATGTATAATATTTGGGATAAGAGTCCATATTTTTTACCTAATATTAATCCTGCAACTAAAACAGCAAAGGTTTGAGCAGTTATAGGTACTGGAGTCCAAGGTAAAGGTATAATGATTTGTGCCATGATACCAGTAAAACATGCCATCAGTAAAGACAATAATACTTTTGTTAAGGTATCTGAGTTTTGTATTTTATCAAACAAGTTTTTTCTTGCTGTATAAAATCCATTAATAGTCATATTCATTTGTTTCCTCCTTTAAAAAACAGTGTTACTGTTAATTGTTTATTTGTAATAATTATCTGTTTTTGTTGTTATAAATAATTTATCTATTTAAAAGTCTATTTACCATTGTTTCATGTGCTTGCATTTCAATTTCATCGTTTAGTTTTTCCAATTCATTCATGCCATATTTTTTATTTAAAGCTTCTAGAATAAGTTTATCTGCTAAATGGGGATTTTTTGGAAGTAATGGTCCGTGAAGATAGGTTCCAATGAAATTTTTATAAACAATTCCTTCAGTTCCATCTTCCTCATTGTTGCCAATGCCTATCTTTACATCACCTAGAGGAGTATAATTATGGTATGTACGACCTCCATGATTTTCAAAGCCAACAATAGTTTTAGGATTTAAGTTTAAGTTATTTTCGAGAATGATATTTCCAGTTAAACGGTTTTCACTACTTACAGTTTCTATATCCAATATTTCCAAACAGGGAATTGGATTTTTATCAACATCTACATATTTATTTCCAAACATTTGATAACTGCCGCAAATAGCTAAAATAACTCCTCCGGATTCAATATATTCTTCTAAAAGGCTGCGCTGTTTTAAGAGGTGTTTTGAAACTAATGTTTGCCCATAATCAGAGCCTCCACCAATCAAAACAATATCCGTATTTTCTGGATTGAAAATATTGTTTTTTCCTTTAGTAAAACTATGAATATTAACACCGATGTTTCTCCATAAACATCTTTGTTTTATGATTCTGATATTTCCTACATCTCCATATGTATTTAAAATATCTGAGTACATGTCAACTATATTTAATTCCATGTTTTTACTCTCCGATTTCTTTTACAATATATTTTCGAGCTTGGGGCATTGCTGTAAATGTTCCAATAATATATTTGTCTATATGAGGATTGCTTTTAATCATATTGTCAATAGCATTTTCAATATTGTTTTTGTCATTTGATGAGCATACTCTTATTTTATCGGTATCAAAATTTTCATATTTTAATCTGACTGCTATTTCTTCTGCTCTGTTACCTACACAGTAAAAATAATCAATATTTGGAATATTGAGAACTTCTGTAAATTCAGCATCCCAAATCCAAGATGGATCTCTGCCATCTGAGGGTTCATCATTTAAAATGAACATTATTGATTTTTCAGCTGAATCAAAGGTAATAGTTCTAAATGCTTCACTGAGCCCTATTGGGTTTTTAGATAAATTAAGAACAATTTTTTTATCATCTAGTTCAAATACTTCCATTCTGCCTCTTTCATATTTAAAATTTTTAATTTGCTTTTGAATAATTGGGATGTCAATATGCTTTTCACAGGCCAGACTGATTGCAGCTATTGCATTATAAAGATTGTAACTTCCAGAAATGTTTAGCTTTACTTCAAAATCATTATTCACTTCAAACTTATAGGTATTGTCTTCATTGATTTTAACATTGGTAATTGTATAGTCTGCTTTTGGGTTATGGGCTCCACAGTTAGGGCAATGAAATTTACCTATATTTCCATAGTTTACATACTCATAATCTAGTCTTTTACCACATTTTGGGCAGAATATTGATTCTGTAACCTTGAAATCTCCTTTTGAAAAATTAACATAATCCTGTGAGTAATAAATTTTTTTATTATTCAAATCATCAAAATAAAGTGTTGATGGATCATCTGCATTTAAAATAAGTTTTGTATCTTCTTTTATTGAATCGTAAACTAATTTTATTGTATTTTCAACTTCTCCGTATCGATCAAGCTGATCTCTAAAAAAATTTGTTACAATTAAATAGTCAGGAGGCATTTGTTTTGATATTGATAAGATAGAACCTTCATCTATTTCAAAAATTCCTAAATCATATTTATTATCAGAATTTAAAAGGAGAGGGGTGATTATTCCCTGAAGCATGTTTGATCCTGTTAAATTGGATATTATATTATATTCATGAGTAAATATTTCATTAATAATATTGTTAGTGGTTGTTTTACCATTTGTGCCAGTGATATAGACTATTTTTTTACAATTTTTACTTAATTTTTTTAAAATATTCTTATCGAGAATTAGTGCAACTTTCCCTGGAATGGCAGTCCCATTTTTTCCACTTATTTTAGCTAATCGATAACTGATCTTTCCTGCTAAAATTGATAATTTATTTTTCATATTTTCACATTTTATTTTTTTTTAGCTTGATCATAAACAGTTTTTAGAGTGTCCATGTCAACGCTTGTATAAATTTGGGTTGTAGATAAACTTGAATGGCCGAGTAATTGTTGTATAACTCTGATATCCACTCCATTTTTTAGTAAATGTGTTGCATATGAGTGTCTTAAAACATGGGGGGTTATTTTTTTTGTAATTCCCGCTTTTTTACCATATTTTTTAATCATTAATTGCACATATCTGGGAGTAAGAGGCATTCCTCTTCTATTTGTAAACAGATATTTATTGTCTGTTTTTCGTAAATTAAGATATTCTAATATTAATAGTTTAGCATTTTTATCAAATAAAACAACTCTGTCTTTTTCCCCTTTTCCCCTAATAAGGATTGTTCTTTCTTCAAAATCTATATCTTTAACAATTAAATTAACGAGTTCTGAAACCCGTAAACCAGAGGAGTATAAGAGAGTTAATATTAATCTATCTCTAGTTTTCACTATTACCTGAAGTTCACTATCCTTTTCAGGATCACATTTAACTGCATTTATTAAATCCTGAACTTCTTTTTCATTCAATGATTTAGGCAAGGATTTAGTTCTTTTAGGTGCACCTATTTCTTCTAAAAAATAAATATGGTTAAATTCTAAAAATTTTTTAATAACAACGGTTACGAGATAAATATAATTTTGACTAACTTCCTTATCTCTTTTCAAATGTTGTATATATAGTTTGAATGTTCTTAAAAATTGTTTTCCATCAAATAAATTCTCTTTTTTTTTTAAAAATTCATGAAAATTATTAATAATTGATTTATATGTTTTGATGGTATTTAATGAGTAATTTCTAATTTCAAGTTCAATTAGATAATCTTCTTTCATTTCATCAAAATTAAAATGTTTTAGAAGATGTATTTTTTCTCCATTTTCATAGATTGGAAATTCATTATCGTTTTCTAAGTTAAAAATATGTTTAGGTTTTGTTCGAATATATTCGTCCATATTCTCATAACCTTTATAAATAAAAGAAGTTAATGGATTTTAGTTAATCCATTGTAATAAGTTCTATGTTGTTTGGTTTTTTAGTAATATTTGATTTGAAAGCCACGATTTTATTAATATTTTTTGCAACACAGATATCAACTAATCTTTGACTTATAACTCCATCAAATATAATTAAATCAATTTCTTCATCTGTATTCTTGATTTCTTCGTATAATTCTTCAACATTGACTTCTTTAGTTATGTTTAATGCTTTATCAAGAAATGCCGCGATTTCGGTGTCTTCTAATTCTTTTAGCATATCTTTCATTAAACTTGTTTCTTCATCATCAATTTTGGTGTTGTCTTTTTTATCTTCTTTAGGTGTTTCGTTTTTTGGTTTGTAATAATCAACAGAATCATTGTCATTATTTGGAATAATATCTTTATTGTTTGCTAAGAATTGTTCTGTTGGAACTTTATCTTTTAATGCGATGAAAATTTCTTCTTTTTTAAGGTCTTCAACTTCTTTACCTTCTGGTGCTCTTGTAATGTAGTCAACATCCCCTATTTGAAGCAATTCTTTTAAAATTAATTCTCCACCACGATCTCCATCAACAAATGCAGTGGTTGTTCTTTTTTTACTTAAATCACCAATTGATTGAGGTACGCTGACTCCTTCAACAGCCACAGTATTTTTTATACCATATTTTAATAAGTTTAAAACATCAGATCTGCCTTCTACTACAATAATAGCATCTGAAGTTTCTATATTTGGTCCTGCAGGCAAATGATCTTCACCATATTCTGAAATTTCATGAATACGCATTGCTTCCCTTACTTCTTCAATCATTTTTACACTTGTTGGGCCAATACTGTCAACCATACTTTTGTAGATTTCTTTTGCACGGTTTACAACCTGTTTTCTTTTAACAGCCCGTACATCTTCTACTTTCATAGTTTTGATTTTAGCTTCACATGGACCAACACGATTAATGGTTTCTAGTGATGCTGCAAGTATGGCGGTTTCAACTCTATCAAGACTTGAAGGAATAACAATTTCACCTTTAGACCTTCCACTTTTTGCTCTCATCAATACTTGAATTCTTCCAATACGTCCAGTTCTTTGGAGTTCTCTTAAATCTAAATCATTACTAAGTAATCCTTCGGTCTGTCCAAAAACAGCACCTACAACATCTGGTTTTTCAACAATTCCATTGGCTGTTATTTGTGCATGAATTAAATATTTAGTTGTTGTTAATTCTTCTCCTTTTCCCATGATTAAGCCTCCTAAGCTTAAATTATTTATGGGATAATTTATGATTAAATAATTAAATTTGATTTAATTTCAATAAATTATACATAAATATATAAAAATTATTTTAATTTAAAAAGAGTCTATACATTATTATTAAATAAAAGAGTATTTTAACTAAAGCTATCATTTGTTAGTAGAAATATTTGTTTTAATATTCTTTTCTTAATTTTATATTTTAATAGTTTTATTATATTTAGCTTTACACTCCTTTTTTTGGTTGTTTATTTTTTAATAAATGATAATAATTATAATGTGAACTCTAATAAATTATGAGTATTAGTAAATACTTATTATTATAATAAGTTTTATCTAATATATAAAATTTTTAATAATTCTTGTAATATGTATTTTATTTGTGTACTTATTCATCGTTTTGGAGATACTGTTACTCTGAGTGATAGTGAGATATTTATTAGGAAAACCATTTAAAGATGAATCTTGTGGAATTGTATGTTTTTTGGATATGTCTTTGAAATGCATACTTTATTGTCTATTTTAACTATGTTCATTAAGAGTTGATAATTCGGACAGATTTAGAGCCATATATATTGAAAACATCTGGAAAACACAAATCAAAGAATAAATAAAATTAAAAAATAGGTTTACAGTTATTATTTTGGTAAATTATTTATTGGTTGGTTGATTAATTATATTTATTGAATAATTTATAAATTGGTGAATTAAATGTCTAGTGTACTTGCTAAATCAAAGTTAAATAAAGTTAATATTAATAAAAAAATTGAAATTAAAGATGTAGTTTTAGATAATGTTACTATTGATGATTTAGTGTTGGGTAAGAATAATTATGATCAGTTTATTAATTTAAAAAATCTTTTAGATGGAGTTTCATCCTGTCAAGTTTCTGATGCTTTCAATAATCTTTTTAGGAGATCTGGGGTTGTTAAGAATTTAAAATCAATTAATAATCTTAAGGCATATGGCAGAATTACAACTGTTTTAACAAATTCTGATGATTGGGGAACTGGTGTTATTGCAATTGACGAATGTGATGATGGAGATGTTTTATTTATTAAAGTCAATGGTGATGATATGGCTGTTTGGGGTGATCTTGCATCTACTAATGCTAAAGTTAGTGGTTTGAAAGGTGTTGCAGTATATGGTTGTGTAAGAGATATGGATGCTATTTTATATTCTAATTATCCTATTTTTGCATGTAATTTTACTTCAAATGCAGGTAAACCATTGGGCGTAGGCTCTATTAATGAAGATATTTCTATTGATGATGAAATTATAAGGCCTGGTGATTTCTTTTTTGGTGATGAAAGTGGTGTTGTAGTTATTCCTCAAACATTATTTACACAAGTTATTAATGAAGTTTTATCAATTAAACTTTTTGAATTAGGCGCCATTGAGCAGTTAAATGATGGGGTTTCATTAACTGAGATTGTAGGATTGGAAAAAACTTTGTAGTAAACCATATAAATGATTTTTATTTTAATATATAAATATTCCGATACCTTTATATAGTATGATTTATAGATGCATATACATTGATACAATTTTTAGTCTGATTTTATGAAATTTTTAGGTATTAGTTTACATGTTGCCAATTCCGGAAAATTAATAGCCAGAATTGATAAAACTCCCAATATTGGCGGAATAGTTTTTGATAGCAATAAAAATAAAATAGGTAAAGTTAATTATATTTTTGGACCAACTAAAAAACCATATGCATCTATTAGATTATTTAAATCAGCAGATATTAAGCGAATACAACGAAAATCTGGTGAAAAATTATTTGTATCAAGGCCTAAGCAGAAAAAATCTAAACGAAGGGGGAAAAAACACGAAACAAAAAATAGATAATGCTCCTAGGGATATTCATGTTAAAACAGAGAAAGAAATCATGCAGGGGGATGTTTATGATAAAGATAAACAGAGCGTATGTCCTGAATGTGGTTCAGATGAATTGATAGGAGATTATGAAAGAGCTGAAGTTGTTTGTAAAAAATGTGGTTTAGTCATCGATGAAAATCTCGTTGATATGGGTCCTGAATGGAGAGCATTTGATCACGAACAAAGAGATAAACGTACCAGAGTTGGAGCTCCAATTACTTACACCATTCACGATAAAGGTTTAAGTACTATGATCGATTGGAGAAATAAAGATATTTATGGTCGTGATATTCCAGCTAGAAACAGAGCTCAATGGTATAGATTAAGGAAATGGCAGAGAAAAATTAGAATTTCTGGTGCTACAGAACGTAATCTAGCATTTGCTTTAAGTGAATTAGATAGGGATTCTTCAAGATTAGGTCTTCCGAGAAGTGTAAGGGAAGCTGCATCTGTAGTTTATAGAAGTGCAGTAGACAATAAACTTATTCGTGGAAGAAGTATTGAAGGAGTAGTTGCAGCATCTTTATATGCAGCATGCAGAAGGTGTAATGTTCCACGTACTCTTGATGAAATAGCAGAAGTTTCAAGAGTAACTAAAAAGGAAGTAGGAAGAACTTACAGATTTTTAACACGTGAATTAAATATTAAATTACCTCCAACATCACCTGTAGATTATGTTCCTAGGTTCGCTAGTGAATTAGGTTTATCTGGTGAAGTTCAGTCCAAAGCGATTGAAATCATTGATAAAGCTATGGAAAAAGGTTTAACTTCAGGTAGAGGTCCGACAGGTGTGGCAGCAGCTGCATTATACATCGCTTCTGTTTTACTTGGTGAAAGAAAAACTCAAAGGGATGTTGCAGATATTGCAGGAGTAACTGAAGTTACTATTAGAAATAGGTATAAAGAATTAACAGAACAGCTTGAAATGGGTGTAACATTATAGTTGCCACCCATCTTTTTTTTTATTCGAAATATTTTCCAATACAATATATCAATTCATTTATAATTCCAGTATTGTCTGTTTTTTTCTGTTGATCTAGTTTTTTCTGATATGTATCAAGATTATTTAAGAAACTTTTAATTTTTTGCAGGTCTAAACCTTCATTATATTGTCCAAATCCTAATTTTTCAACATAAAAACCATTAAGAACCTGTTCAAAGTTTCCAACAGCTGGAATGCTGAATGTTGGTTTTTTAAGATATAATGATTCGCTGATAAATGTAAATCCTCCGTTTGCTATTACTGCTTTGGAGGTTGATAAATCATCATATAACTGTTTTTCGCTAAATTTTCTAAATTCTAAGTTTTTATCACTATGTTCCTTATTAAAACCATATATAATAAAATTTTCATCTATTTTTTTAAGTTCTTCAACAAGCTTTAAATTATTTGCACTAGTTTGATAAACTACAATGTGATCTTCTTTTTTTGGTTTTATTTTTAAAATGTCTTCTCTTAAGACTGGAGGGTATAATACTGCTCTTTTGTGCGGCTTTATTTTTGGGTAGAAAAAGCTGGTTAAAATATGAATTTTAGGCTTTATAACATATCCTTTTATAACCGCTTTTGATTTAAGCATACTGGGTTTATGTCGTGGAGGATAATCGATTTTTGTTTGTGTAATCATATGGATATTATCTAGACTGATTAATGGAATTTTAAGGAGTTTTGATACTATGCTTCCATAGATTTCAAAATCAGTAATTATGCCGTTAGGTTTTAATTCTTTTGCTTTTTTGTATAATATTTCATATCCTTCTTTTAAATTAGATGGATTATTTTTAACAGCTTCATAAAGTGTTTTTTTATTTGCCACTTCATTATTTTCATAAACTGTGTTAAAGCCTCCAATTTTGAAAACATTTTCAAATTTTTGACTTAAATATTTATAAGATCTATCACTGCTGAATATATAAATATCATATTTATCTTTAATTGCGTTTATTATAACTCCGCTTCTTATAGCATGCCCCATTCCTTCTCCGCAAACTGTGTAGAATATAACTTTTTTGTCTCTGTCTTTTGGAATTTTAAGTTTAAATGGATAATATGCTTTTTTATTAATTGAAAGCTTATTTTTATTGATATTTTCTTTTATGGTTTTCAGCTGTTTTGATTCAAGAGCTATTTCATCAAGTCTTTTTTTGGATGGTGCTATTGTGCGCGTGTGTCCAAATCCATATTTTAATGTTTCAGCGTCTGTTCTTTTTCCTGTAAAATCATTAAATGTACTTTTTCCATATTGTCTTGCAAGTGTTAAAAGACCTTCTTCTTCCAATCTTCTTGTTGAAACTCCAATTTTTGCTTTTCTAAGAACTTTAAATCGTTCTTTTTTAGCTAATCTCTCAATATAATCAGTATCTTCTCCGAATGTTAACTCTTCATTAAAACCGTTACATTCATCATGCAATGATTTTTTGGTTATTATTCCATAACATCCTGCACCATGAGGTTTTATACTTTCAGCACTTATCATAAACATATTTGCAAGACTATGTAATATTTTATCTTGTGTTTTTTCAGACAAGGGTTTCATTTGTGTAATTGCAATACCTAGTCTTTCCATTTTAAATTCGTATAATACATCGTTTAAATATTCTTCTGTAAGTTTTAAATCTGAGTCTAAAAATAGCAAATATTCTCCGTTAGCTACTTTTGCCCCATTATTTCTACCAACTGCGGGAAGCCCTCCCTCTACAATAATACATCCATATTCTTCGGCGATTTCAAGAGTCCTGTCTGTGGAGTTGGCATCTGCTACAATTATCTCATAGTCTTTAAAATTTTGTTCTTTAATACTATCTAAAAGAATAGGCAAGTATTCTTCTTCATTGTAGGTTGGTATAATAATACTTAGATTCATTGTTTTGTATTTTTAACTTTTAAGATATTAAATATTTTCTTTTAAGATATAGGCACTGTCAAAACACGGATGATTTTGTGTTTTTCTCCAACATGTGAGTTTTAGTTTAAATCCTTTTAAGATTCCTTTTATTGTTTGAAATTTTTTTAGGGAGGGATTTAATCTAATAAACCATTTTTTTAAAGGGTTTATGTGATTTACACTTCGAAAAATGAACAATCGGTATTAAAATGTATTTTACCAGTTTATAATAGATTTAAATAATGATTTATCACAAAAATGGAAAGTACTCAGATTACCATAATATTCATCAATTTTGGAACAAAATCGGAAAGATATATATTTTTTATCATGGGGAATATCATTAAAAAGTTTGTATTTTTTTAAAGAATAGTAATTATATTGATTTTTCCAAATATGTGCATTTTACTATTTTTAAATTAAAAATAAAGAGAAAATGAAAATAAAAATTCAGGTTAAAAATCAGCTGATTATTCATCACTCATGTCTTTGAAAATACATTTTATATTGTTATAATAATATTAATAAGTGATATATTATAAATCCATAAGTGGTATCCTTATATATAATGGATTGTAAAATTATTAATTGGTATAGCATTTGCTATATCTTTTTTTAAAAATTAATTTCATTCATGGAGGAAATAATGAATAAAAAGATATTTGCAATATTAATAGTATTAATATGTGCTTTATCTATTTCTACAGTTTCCGCAGCCGATGAATCTTCTGTAGAAGATGTGGCAGCTGCTGCTGAAGCAGGATCATTTACAGATCTTAAAACTGAAATTGATAAAGCAACAACAGAACCTGTAGTATTAAATAATAACTATACTTATTTTGATACAGATGTTATAGGTGCTATTAATATTACTAAAGATGTAACAATAGATGGTAAAGGCCATACTATTGATGCTTCAGGTCATGTTTCAGTATTTAACATTGCTGGAGGTAATGTAATTATTAAAAACATTACTTTTATCAATGGTAAGTCTGAAACTGGAGGGGCAATTACAAATAATGGAAATCTAACTTTAATTGACTGTAAATTTATAAATAACACTGGTGAGATAAGGGGTGGTGCTATTTATAATAATGGTACTTTAACTGCGACCAACTGTGTATTTGATGGAAATGATATTACAGAACGTAATCAAGCGGGGGTTGAGTTTTATGGTGGGGCAGCAATATACTCTACAGAGAATAGTACCACTAATGTTATTGATTCTGAAATAAAAAACAATGTTAAAAACTTTAAATGGGATGTAGGTGATGGTGAGAGTGAGACTCTTTATGCAGCTATATGTGTAAGAAATAATCTCACTATTAATAACTGTAAGTTTACTGAAAATTATGCGCGTTATGGTGGAGCTATTGCTGCTATTGCTTTAAACGTCAATAAAATGGATGTAATAATAAAAGAATCTACTTTCAATAAGAATTATGCTTTATATGGTGGTGCTGTTTATGTAAGAGGTACCAATCTTGCAATGACTATGTCTAATTGTAATTTCACTGATAATGGTGGTAAAGGTAAAGGAGATGTAAGTCCTAACGATAATGAGGGAGGTGCTATAGAAATTTTTGGTAATGCATCCGCTTCTATTGAAAATTGTAACTTTATCAATCATTCTGCAAAGTACGGCGGAACCATTGGAATAGGTGAGAACAATGGAGTAAATATTACAGATTGTTCCTTTATAAATAGCTCTGCTAAAGAAAATGGTGGAGTAATGGATATCTCTACTAAGTATAAGGAAAATTATGTCAATAAGGTAATTATTTCAAATAGTTCTTTTATTAACAATAATGCAGGAAAACATGGAGGAGCTATTCATGCAGATTTAGACATTGCTATTGTTAATTCATCTTTTGCTAATAACACTGCAGTAAAATATGGTGGAGCTATTTATACCAACTCAAAGATTAACATTAATGATTCAGTTTTTGCTAATAACACTGCAAAACTGTATGGTGGAGCTATTTGTAGCTTTAAGAATGCTACTGTTGTTGATTCAGTTTTTGATGATAACGCTGCAGTAAAATCTGGTGGAGCTATTTATAACTATATGAATATTACTGTTGTTGATTCAGTTTTTGATAATAACGCGGCAAAAAATGGTGGAGCTATTTATAACTCTAAGAACGCGGCTATTGTTGATTCAGTTTTTGATGATAATGCTGCAAAGCAGTATGGTGGAGCTATTTATAATTATATGAATATTACTGTTGTTGATTCAATTTTTGATAATAACAATGCAGCAGCAGGGGCAGACATTGTATCTCCTAAGGTTGCTGGAGCTTCTATAACTTTAAACAATGTTACTTCTGATGGAAAAGGTATTTTCGTTTCTAGTGGGGTAACTACAAATACAACTAACACACTTTTAGCAACTAAGATGACTTTAAAAATTAAAAATGTGGTTGTTGGCGATAATGTAACAATTTCCGGTAAGGTTAATCTTGTTACTGGTCAGATGCCTAAGGTTAATGGTACTATTGTTATTACTATTGATGGTATTAGTGACCCTATTACAATTAATGTTGAAAATGGTGTATTTTCTACTAATATTAAAAATCTTCCTGTTGGTAATTATAAGGCTACTTCAGTATTTACCGGTAAAGATTATATTAGTTGTAATGCAACTGCTAATTTTGCTGTAAATAAAATTGCCACTACAATTACTATTAACCCTATTGATAAGATTAATGTA
>CAYPJH010000249.1:0-3298 GCA_964411035.1 uncultured Methanobrevibacter sp.
GTTTTAAAAACCAATAGTGGTAATGTTAAAACTCCGAATTTAATGCCGGTAATTCACCCTAGAAAACAAGTAATTGATGTTAAGAATTATGGTGCAGATATTGTAATTACCAATGCATATTTAATATATAAGGATGAAGAACTTAAAAAACAAGCTATTGAAAAAGGTTTGCATGAATTAATCGGTTTTGAAGGACCTATAATGACAGATTCAGGTTCATTCCAGCTATCTGTTTATGGGGATGTTGATATATCCAATACTGAAGTCATTGAATTTCAAGAATTGATAAAAACAGATATAGGTACCAGCTTAGACATTCCAACAGCACCATTTGTTGAAAGATCTAAAGCTGAAAAAGATTTGGAAATTACAATCAGCAGGGCTCATGAAGCAATTGATTTTAAAAACTCACAAAATATGAGCATGATGTTAAATTCAGTTGTTCAGGGTTCAACATTTTTAGATTTAAGAAGATACTGTGCTGATGAACTTACAAAACTGAATGCCGATTTATACCCTATTGGTGCAGTAGTTCCTTTAATGGAATCTTACCATTATAAAGAGCTTGTAGATGTTGTAATGAACTCAGTAGCACACCTGCCGGACAATAAGCCTCGCCATCTAATGGGTGCAGGCCATCCGATGATTTTTGCTTTGGCTGTAGCTATGGGATGTGATCTGTTTGATTCAGCAGCTTATATTCTTTATGCAGAAGATGACAGGCTATTGTCAACAAGAGGAACATATAAGCTTGAAAACCTTCAGGAAATGCCATGTTCATGTGAAGTTTGTTCTAATTACACTCCCGATGAGCTAAGGGCAATGCCTAAGGAAAAACGAAGAGACCTGATAGCTAAACATAATCTTTACACATCATTTGCAGAATTAAGATTAATTCGCCAGGCAATTTATGAAGGCTCATTAATGGAACTTGTAGAGGAACGTTGCAGAGTTCACCCTAAACTTTTAGATGCCTACAGACAGCTTTCAAAATACATGGATGATATGGAGAAATATGATCCTAGAAGTAAAAAATCAGCATTCTTCTATACAGGTCCGGAATCATTATCAAGAAGTGAAGTTAAAAGACATTTGAAGAAATTACGCGCAATGCCTAAGAAAAGAGATTTGGTAATTCTTCCACCAACACGCAAACCCTACTCAAAATATATTTCAGGCAAACTTGGTGAATTTTATATTTATGGTTCTGAACAAGAATTGGACTTGGATAATACTGATTTTATGGTTTTAGACATTCCTTTCGGTTTAATACCTCTTGAAATAGATGAAGTGTATCCTTTAAGCCAAAATGATGCACCTAAAATAAAAGATGTTGACAGTTTGGAATTTATTGAAGACTTCATATCCGAGTTTATAGAGTATTATGATCAGACACTGATTCACTCAAAGATAATCAAGGAACTGGATGTAGGATTATACAATAAGCACTCACAATCTCATGATATCAGATATGTTAAGGACGATATTAAAAAAATAAAGGCAATAGCAGACTATCAGTTTGGAAACGGTGCTGGTGAGGCTTTATTTACAGGAAATATAAAAATTGAAAAAAGTAAAAAAACAGGAAAAATCAGACATATCTATGATGAAAATGTTATAATAACTAATATGAGGGCATCTGACAGCTATCTGGTCCTATCAAAAGAAGGAGCTAAAAGATTACATAATAAAATGCCTTACCCTCAAAACAGAGTAGTTGTAAGTGAAGATTCAGTTCCATTTGCATTAGATGGTAAAAGTGTATTCTCAAAATTTGTTGTAGGTGTTGATGAGAACATACGTGCAAACGATGAAGTTTTAATTGTAAGTGAAACAGATCAATTGCTTGCATATGGTAAATCATTACTTTCTGCTCATGAAATGATGGATTTCATGACAGGTCAAGCTATTAAAACAAGAAAAGGAATGAAAAAATAAGTGATAATATGGATAAGGATAATATTAAAAAAACAACTGAAGATTCAGATTTAATTATAAATGCAAGAAAACCGGCAGGAGAATTGGGGGATAAGCTTCTTGAGAGAATGAATAGATCCCATGAAGAAATGGCACAATGGGTCTGCAGTCATTTAACTGTTAAACCGGAGGATTTTATTCTAGATATTGGCTGTGGAGGAGGAGTTAATGTAAAACGCTTTGCTGAGTTGATTTGTGATGAAGGCAAGGTTGTTGGAATTGATTATTCTGATGTAAGTGTTTCAAAAACATCCAAATTAAATGAAGTTTTTATTAAACAGGGTAAGGTAGAGGTAATTGAAGGATCTGTATCTGAAATGCCTTTTGAAGACAATTATTTTGATTTGGTCACAGGTTTTGAAACAATTTATTTTTGGCCGGATTTCATCAATGATTTAAGAGAGGTTAACCGGGTTCTTAAAAAAGGAGGAATGCTTTGTTTTGGAAATGAAGCACGTCACGAAGAAGGGGAAATGGATAAATACGAGGATTTGGTTAATTTGCTTGATATGAAAATCTATTCTGATGAAGTTTTAGAAAAATCACTTGAACTAGCAGGTTTTAAATCTATTGAGCTAAATAAAAAGGATGATGATTCATGGATTTGTATTAAAGCTGTAAAGGCTTAATTCATATTCGCTAAAAATGAATAATATTAAAATAATGCATGTTAAAATGGCATATAGTAAACTGAAGATTTTAATTATTTGGAAATCTTATAGGTTTATCAATTAATGTTTAATCATGATTTTATTATTTTTTTATTATTATTTTTCTTTTTAAGATTGTTATTGGAAAAATTCAAAACAATTTTAAAACCAAAACCTTTATATAGTTGTAAAACATAATTTAATATAGTTGTTTAAAAGATTGTATATGCGGTGTTAGTCCAGCCTGGTTAAGACTCTAGCCTGCCACGTTAGAGACCCGGGTTCAAATCCCGGACGCCGCACTTTTTTCATTATGCAGTTGTGGTATAGTCTGGTTATTACTTGGGCCTTCCAAGCCTACAACCCGGGTTCGAATCCCGGCAACTGCATTGTAAATATTCTTGTTTTCTTTATTAACTTTAATAAATTTTTTTCTCAGATTTAATAAATTTATAATATTAGTTATCTTTATTAATAGCTTTAGACATATATTAATTAATTAGAATTTGTTTATTATTATGGTGATTTAATGGTTGGAATAGTTGGATATGGGGCATATGTGCCATCATATAGAATTAAAGTAGAAGAAATTGCTAAAGTTTGGGGAGACAATCCTGAAGCTTTATCAAAAGGTTTAATAGTCAATGAAAAATCTGTTCCTTCTGCTGATG
>CAYPJH010000250.1:0-3147 GCA_964411035.1 uncultured Methanobrevibacter sp.
CAAAATAAAATTAGGTGATATTGAAAAGAATGAATATCTCCTAAGTGAGGTTTATGTGTCCCAATTAAAGATTTTTAAAAACTGTAATGGGTCCTCAATTGAGGGTTTATTTATTTATTTGTTTGTTTATTTATTGGAATATTTTATCTTAATTTTTATTCTACACAAGTAGTATTAACTTGATAAGACTGTGGATTTGAATAACCAATTACTTTACCAAAGCAATCTTCAAAGAATCCATATTTGTGTCCACTTTTAGTATTGTTAAGAGCAACAGAAAGGTCTACCTAAATTCAACCATGGGAAAAATAACATTGGACATGAAGGCATAAAACTGATCAATCTAAAGTTAAAATTTTGGACTGGTGGTACAATTCAAAGGTAAAGCATGTGTGCATAATGTGCAGGGTACTGGGTTACAACTTTAGCAACACAAAAAATATGCAGATGTTAAGGGGGAAATGATATTAAAAATAAAGCAAAATGTTAAAATTATGTATCATTCTTCTACCTATATACACACTTAATAAAAAACTACTCATGTTATAAGTTTCTCTCTTTAAAGTCACAAATCAGTAGACGGATTAAGATACATTGGACAATCTAGAAAATATCTACCTTCAGTCAGCAGGAAATGCTGGAGTACACTGAGTGTTAGCTCTGTCTTGAGCAAAGTACCTTATTTGGCACCAAATCCCTAATTGCCAGAATTACCCTCAGTAAAGAGGGGCTGCACATACCAGTGACCCTGAGTACATTTCTCTAGCTGACCCTACCATAATGCCTTTGATCAGACAAATACAGACCTCTGTCATGCCAAAAGGAACTCCTCACACTACTGCTGTGATTGTCCCTCCAGGGCCAGAGGCTGGGTTGATCTACACACCCTACAAATACCTTACACATTGGCATCAGCCACTTCAGTCCTTGAGTACTCTTTGAACCCAATGGTGTATGAGGTGCAGTGTCTACTAAAGTTTGAAGGCACAATATGTGTGTCCATCCTTTCCAAAGGATTGTGACTGAAGGTGGAGCTGACACTGTCAACTAACCTATGAACTTCTATCTCTGAACTCTTTGCCCAATAATGACCTGACCAGCCTGCCTGCTGATCACTTAAGTGATCATTGCCTTTGCTTGCCTGTGCTCAGTGCAGCAAGATGAGGGACTTGTTTGTTCATTTGTCTTACCATCTAGACAAACAAAATACAAATAAAACATTGTCTTCCAGCTCAGCTTTTTGTCCACCAACTCCACCCCTGTGTGGATGAAAGTGGTTCTAGAACCTGTACTGAATAATAGTAAGGTATTAGGGACCAAATCATTCCAAGCACTGATCATCTTTCAATGTCTACCCCAAGAGACTGGTAGGAAGGCTTCCATGGGAGACATATGGCCCTTGACTACACAGTGACAGAGGGAGTAACAGTGAAAGACTTCTAGGAAACTTTTCTTCTCATAGCAAAGTCACACTCCTCTCTGAATGAACTGTGTGCTGATGCAACATTCATGAACTCGGTCAGGCAAGTCATTGGTGAAGTGATTTGAAAAGTATTCAAATTTCATGTACTGTTCAGTCACTACAGTGCCCTCCAAGGGCAGAAGGTGCATTTTTAAAAATACATTTCCTCTCATATCTGAAGTATACGAAGATTATGCCGTGAGAGAAAAACTTAAGAAGATGTTTTAAAAGTAATGCAAAGAACAAAAGTCCAAAAAACGATTTTTTTAAAATTTCAGAGTTATTTAAGAGCTAAAATTTAAGATTTATTGGGATAGAAGAAGGCATAGAGGACCAAATCACAGGAATATACAATCTATTCAATGAAATAATACCAGAAATCTTTCCAAACATGAGGAATAAATTGGAAATCTAAATTCAAGAAGCCTACAGGATGCCAAATGTACAAAATCACAACAGATCCACATCAAGGCACAGTATAATGAAAATCCCAACATACATAATAAGGAGAGAATTTTAAAAGCCACGAGAAAAAGGAATAAGATTACATATAGGGGAAAACCAATTGGGATAATGGCAGATTTTTCAACCCAGACCCTGAAAGCTAGAAGATCCTGGAACAACATATATCAAGCTCTGTAAGATAATTGGTGCCAATCAAGAATCTTGTATCCAGCAAAATTAAGCTTTAGATTTGAAAATGAAATAGAAACCTTCCATGATAAACAAAAGTTAAAAGTATTTATAACTAGACAACTGGTGCTACAAAACATCCTTGGCAAAATATTTCATGAACAGGAAATGAAAAACAGCAATGAAAATCAACAGAGGGAGGTATGCAGTAAAGGAAAAAACTAATCAAAGAGGAAAACCAAGTCAAGTTAAATAACAAAAATAAACAAATATGGCTGGAAATACAAACCATGTCTCAATAGTAACCCTAAATGTTAATGGCTTATACTCAACAACAACAAAAAGATATGGGTTGCAGATTGGATAAAATAAAAGACCCAACAATATGCTGCCTGAAGGTAACTCATCTGATATGAAAAGACATATACAAACTGAAAGTAATAGGTTTGGGAAAATCATACCACTCACATGGACTGTGTAAGGAAGCAGGGTTTCTATACTCATATCAAATAAAGTAGACTTCAAGTCAAAGTTAATCAAAATGGATAAAGGTTGACATTACATACTGCTCAAGGAATCCTACACCAATAAACCATAGCAATCATAAATATATATGCCCCAAACCTTGGTGCAGCTCTGATCATCAAACAAACTCTTTTCAAGTTCAAGAGTCAAGTTGACCACAACACAATAATCTTGGTTGACTTTAACAGACCTCTCTCATCACTGGATAGATCTTCCAAACATAAGTTGAATAAAGAAACTATAGAACTCAGTAACACAATCAATAACTTAGACTTATCTGACATATATAGAATATTTCAACCTGCACCAAGTGCATACACTTTCCTCTCAGAAACACATGGATCCTTCTCTAAAATAGACCATATAATGTGCCACAAAGCAACTCTTAGCAAATACAAAAAGTTAGAGATACTACCATGCATTTTATTGGATCATAATGGAATAAAATTGGAAATCAACAACAAAATAAAAAACAAAATTTTCTCCATCACTTGGAGCCTAAACAATATGCTACTTAATGAACAATG
>CAYPJH010000251.1:0-9808 GCA_964411035.1 uncultured Methanobrevibacter sp.
GTAGCTACATCTTTAAGCATATATTTAGCACATGCATCAATATTGGAAATACTTGGCGTTCTGATTGAAATATGTTTAATTAAATTACCGTTAGTTTCAACCATATAGGTAACTTCTCCACGAGGAGCTTCGTTTTTATGGGTTATAAAACCTGTTTTAATATCCACCGGAACTCTAATATCTCCTTTAGGCATGTTTTCAATAGCTTGTCTTATAAGGCTAATGGATTCTGGAATTTCATCAAATCTGTTTAATGTTCGAGCATAATTGTCTCCCTCTTTTCTCCATATTGTTTTAAAGTCAAAATGGTCCTTATAAGTGTAATGCTCTTCTCTAAAGTCATATTTTATTCCGGAACCTCTACCAATAGGTCCTACTGCTCTTCCTTTTATTGCTTCTTTTTTTGTCATCACACCAACATCTTTTGATCTTAAAGCTACAACCGGACCTTCAGCATATAGTTCGCGAGTAAATGGAAGCTGTTGTTCTACTATTTTAAGATTTTCCAAAATAGGATTGAAAAATCTTTCATCTGCATCCATTTTCACCCCACCAACAACATTCCATCCCATATTAACCCTGTTTCCAGTTAATAATTCAATAGAATCCATAATATATTCTCTCATATCTAAAACTTGCATAAACAGTGTTTCATGATCTAAACATTTAAAAAAGGTTGAATTTGCAAGTAAATGACTTTGAATCCTATCAAGCTCATTGGTAATTACCCGTAAAAATTGTGCTCTTAATGGAGCTTCAACACCTGAAATCTTTTCAATGGACTCGGCAAATGTTTGTGTGTGTTCATATGAACAGATTCCACATATCCTTTCACATAAATATATTGCTTTTTGCCAATTTTTACCTTCTATTATTTTTTCAATACCTCTATGAACATAACCATATTCAATTTCTGCTTTTACAACTTTTTCTCCTTCTGTTTGAAGTTTAAGTCTTAAAGGTTCTTTTAAACCTGGGTGAATTGGCCCTATTGGTAATATCATTTATCTTCCCTCCCGCGTTGTGCTATTGCATCTGGTCCAACAGCTAAAATTGCTTCTAAAATCTCAGTTGGGCGAGGTGGACAACCTGGAATTGAAGCATCCACAGGTATGAAGTTAGAAGCAGGTGCATGAACTTTACCTCCTTCCTGATTAAACACATCACCTGAAATAGGACAATTCCCAACTGCTACAACAATTTTTGGTTCTGGAGTTTTATCATAAATCCTTTTAAGATTCGTAACCCATTGTTCTGTAACTGCTCCTGTAAGCAATAAGACATCAGCTTCACGAGGATTATTATGAACATAAATACCATATTGCTCTAAATCATATCTTGGAGATAGCAATGCAACAAGTTCTACATCACAGCCATTACATCCTCCACAATTTACAATACAAACGTGAATTGAGCTTTTCCTTACAATATCCTTAATAGTATTTAACATTGCATTCATTCCTCTTTAATATTAATATTTTTCAATAATTGTAAAATTTCAGATCTGCCTTCCTTTAAAGCTTCTTCATATTGTTTTCCATCGTTATACACAGCATCAGTTAATCTCATTTGAATATCCTCTGCCTCTTCAGGCGTGATTAGCTCTAAAGCATCTGATAACCAGCAAAGTTTTAAATCAACATAAATTCTTTTTTTAAGAGCAATATAGCTTGCAGAATCATATGTTGAATGCAGTGATTCAAGTGAAGACATATCTAAAGAATTCATGAAGATATCTTCCATCTCTTCAACAGTTATATCAAACTCGTTAGCCATTGGAACAATAATATCATCATGCCATTTGAAACTTCTTATAATTCTTTGCTTCATCAATATTAAACGTTCTTCATCATTCATATACATCATACCATTAAAATAAAGTGACATAATACATAAATCACTGCTGAAATTAAAATTCCAATTACTGTTTCTTTTCTACCATACCCTGGCCTTTCATTAAGGACAAAACCTATTAAAAATAACCCAACAGCAAGTAATACCCAATTGTTATAACAATTAATAGTTAAAATCCAACCAATAATAGCAATAATCAATGATTTTGTATCAATTCCTCCAATAACATAAGGTTCTGAGTGAATTTTATAACTCCATAAAAGTCCAAAAATGGAACCTATAACAAATGTTAGCAAACAAATCAAATAATTTATCATCAAAATACCCCTTTATAATGGTTTAAAATGCATTATAAACAATATGCATATTACAGTTATTGTAATAAAGAAAAATATTTTCTCTAACTTTTCAATACTATGTGCCCAATGTCCCTTATTAACAACAAGCACTAATGCAAATAAAATTAATCCAATAACAATAATTGGAACTGCAATAGCCCATTGGAGATAACTTACAGTAGCTCCAATAAAAATTATGCCTAATGCTACTAAAGAACATAAATATACAATTGCATTATCTTTATTCATTTTCACCATAACCTTATATAATTATCATTAAAATTGTTCCAACAAAACATACAAAACAAATTGTTATCTGAGCCATAACTGCATGATTTGGACTTAACATAGGTGTGGTTGCATTAATAAATCCAGTTATGACTGAAATTAAAATTAAACCAATAATCAACCATAATACTGAAACTGGTCCAAAGAATACCGTTAAGAATAACCATGATAAAACAAACCATGCAACAGATTCTGAAAACATTAAAAATCCTCTTAAAACTCCAAAATGTTCTGTTTCATATCCAGTAACTAAATCTTTACCTTTTGTAATTCCAAATGGTGAATATGGAGATTTGGTTAACAATAATATGAAAAACATTAAAGCTGCAAGTGGAATTGACATTACCAATGGTCCATTAGCTGCCTGATAAGAAACAATTTGTGCAATATTCATAGTTCCTGTTTTTGCATATACAAGTACAATAGCTCCAAATAATGGAAGTTCAGTAGCTGCTGATAAAACTGCCCTTACACAGCTCATCTTACCATAAGGAGAACCTGAACTAGAACCTGCATTATGTTCAACAATCTTATAAACTGCATAAACGCCAAACAGGATTAACAATGAATTTTCACTTACAGGTCCTGCAATAACCCCAATAACCCAAACTACTGCTAAAATGAAAATAATACCTACATAAAAAGGTACTGAAGCAGTTTTAGGAAAACTTGTTTCTTTAAAGAAAAATTTCAATGAATGAAGTAAATTCTGTATAATTGGAGGGCCGGGCCTGCGTTGAACACGAGCCATTATTTTTCTATGTAATCCTAATAGAAGACTTCCACCAAGAAATGCAACTATTACATTAATTAAAATATCTGCCATTAAATACATAATATCCCTAATATCCTGTAAACGGTTCTTTGACCCTTTCCTCTTTATCTTCTTTTCTTGGTTTTGCCATGGTAATTAATCCTAAGGATAAAATCCATAAAGGAATACAGATAATAGCTATTGCATAAACAACCCATACAGGGATTGTAAATACTAAAGCGTATAAAATAGCTATTGTAGACAATATTAATAATATACTGCAAATTGTTTTTTGACTAGTCATAAATAATTACCTCATAACAAAACTAATAATAAAATCTCTATCGCCCTTATAATAACAAATAATGAGCTTAAATGTATAATTACTAAAAATGGTGATCCTGCTGTTCTAAACATTTCTGCTTTAGATGCAAAAAACGGTGCAACACCACTTTCTCCCAAAACACCTACAAGTATTAAAATTGCACCAAAAATCATCATAGGTGTTGCAGGCATATTTGACAATATAGATAAACTTAATGTTCCTGTTGAAGCTAAAATAATAGCTGCTCCTCCAAATAATGGAAGGCTGCACATCATAGCTATTAAACCATAATTAAATGCTGAATTAAGAACACTAACCTGTCTTACAGCAGATACGATACCAATATTCAATATACCAATTAAAGCCATGAATAGAGTAAAATTAAATAAGTCTCCTGTTATCATTGCTCCTGCTGATGCAATTCCGCAAATAACTGATAAGAATCTTCTTTGTTTAAATTCCTTTTTACTTACCTCTACACCCTTATTTTTAAGAGAACCAAAAGTAGCTTCTACTTGAGTTTCTGTATTACTGATAGCTATGATTATTGTAAATGCCAACAATATTGCAAATAAAAACAAATTGAAAGGTGTGAAATACAGTACAATATCACCAAAAGGAATAGTTCCCATTAAATTTCCGCCAAGTGTTTCAAAACTCATATTAACCCCCTCAATTATTTCCTATCAATATCTTCATTCATAAGCACTCCAATTAATCCTATTTTTGAAGCTACTTTTAAAAATAGTCCACAAGCTGCTAATAATAATGCAATTAACCAATAAGCTGGAGCTAAAAAGAAAATTGCAAATCCAATAATCCATAAACACCAGGATATTCCTGAAATTCCGCTAAGTCCATCAATTGTAATAATTGGAAGTCCTCTTGCTTTTTTAGATAAAGCATAGAAAGTCATACCTGCACCAGCTACTGCCCCTCCGGTAAAACCTGTTAGGAAAATTCCATAAGCTATTAAAATTAAAGCTATGAAGTTAGGAGCAGTGTGCATTATTTCCAAATCAAAATTAAATGGAACAGGGAATAGTGAATCTGTTTTCTTAAGTTTCTTATGAGGATTAGCTTCAATTTTATGCATTTCTCTTGAAATTAAAATTTCAGATATTGCCAATATTTCAGCAAGCTCCACTACCAATCCAGGTAAAATTAAAGACTCTGCAAGATCCGTTCCAACAGCAGAAACCACTATCATCATTGCAAACCCTACAATATCTGTTAAAATCAGTATATGAATTTCCTCTCTTTTCAGAGCTATTGCCATTGTAGCTATAAATCCTACAATTAAAGCAGCATAAATTGAAGGAAGATACATTGAAACAAATACCTCAGGTACATGTGTAGGTACTAACATCATTCATTTTCCCCCATATTCTGTTTATTACGTGCTTTAATATCCTTTATTCTAACTTCACTAGTTATCTTATTAGAATCTGCAATTACCTTTTTAATATTTTCATCCGGCTCTTTTCTATCCATTGTGTAATTTACAGCCAGCCAGGATGCAATAATAAAGGCCATCATTAAAATTGATGATTCCAATATTGTATCAAATCCTCTTGTGTAATATAATATCTCATCAATCAATCCCCCTGGAGAAGAGTATATTGTTGTTCCGAAATAAGGTGATATTGATGAAACCCAAACAGCTAAAGGAGTCATGTATGAATTAATCATACCTAATTCAGGAGCATTTGAAGGAAATTGTGCTCTTGATATGCCCGGTTCTTTTAATACTTCTCCACCTCTATCATATGGAGCGATTGCTAAACCTTCATCTACCTGAACTTGAGGTGCTGAGCGAGGATAAATCTGATCAGTATTTAGTGCCATTGGAACAATAAAGCCAATAACTAAAATTACACCTAAAGTAAATGCAAATATTCTTGGAATATTTCTCGGATTGGCTAATCTGTTCCATAACCTTGAAATTCTCATGATTCAACCCCCATTTCTTCAAGACGAATAATTAATCTAAATAAAATTAAAGACATGGCAACGCTAGCTGCTACAAGAGTCAGTAAGGCCAAAACATGATTATATGATAACAATACCAATGAAACACCAATTGATGCCACTTCAGCATTAAACACCCTTATAATAGGATCATTTACTCCAGGACCAATAGCAGTTGCTAAACTTCCAATAACCGTAAGGAATAATCCAAAGTAAAAGAACAATTGAACATCAATCATATAACTCACCACTTTCAACTTTACGAGTTCTTATTTCTTTAATCTTAACAATAGATATTAAATACACAATAGTTGCAATAGGATCAGCTAATGCAATGAACAATGCAACATCCAAATATCTGAATATTACTAAAGCTAAAACAAACCCTGCATCTAATATTGAAAACATTATAACTTTATCAAAAGGTTTTTTTAATAAAATAATCCCAAAAGATCCGATACACATTAAAGCTATAGCAATAATTGTTATAATAAAGTCTTCCATTTTCAATCCCCTAATCTAATATTACCTCATCATCTAATCTTTTAAGACAATATGCAATAGCATTTGCACTAATAGTTGAACAAATGAAAAATGCGGCTGCAACAATAAGGGCAAAAGGTGTGTTAATTACTAATGCAATAAGAGCAGATACACCAAATCCGATAACATTTAAATAAAGCAATCTTTCAGCATTATTTTTAGTTATGATTGCTCTTAAAGCAACAAATATAATTATAACCCCAATAATTTCTTCATACATAATAATCACTCTTTAGCATGCCTATTAAATTTTACAGCAATTTTGCCTAATAATTTGGAGGCACCTACCTGATCAACTCCCTGAATAGTTAAAATAGCAATAACCATTCCCGCAACAAACATCTCCGGCGTTAAACCAATGAAAGATGTTAAATATAAAATAACAGTTATTGTAATTGAACCAACAGTGCCTGCATATCCCGGATCTGCACATAATCTATTTCCAATAAATATGATAAAGGCTGCAAATAACCCCCCAGGAATGCCCATAATCATATATCCAATACTAGCCATCAAAGTACCTGCAGATGCATCTGGAGAACAAACAATGTTTCCCTGGAAAAATCCGCCTGCAATATCCCCATCTCTTTTTTTAATTTCTTCCCCAATATTTTCAGCACCTTTAACTCCAGCCTGTTCCGGAAGACCGAAATAAGTATCAATAATAACAAAATTAAACCAGCAAAGAATTGCAGCTATTATAATTCCTATAATCATATTCATCTACTTACCTCCTCTAAATTATCTGCTGGAGGATTAGGAAAAATATGGTAGAATAAATATTTAACAAATAATGCAGAGCAGATACCTATGATTAAAGCAAGTAATTTACCTTCAAAAATAAATGAATAATTCAAAATAAAAAATAAAGATAAAATTCCCATAGCTATAATTGGAGTTGGATATAATGCACTTACATTAAATGAATACCTGTAAGGTTTATCAGGAAGTAATGGGAGTCTAACAATTAAACCTGCAATTATTGAAACTAAAATAACGATTAAATAATCGATTATTAAGTTAAATGAGCCTAAAGTTAAATATATCCCATTATATGCCCCTGTAAAAATAATAGAATTAAAACTATCAAAAATTAAATTAAACATATTATTAAGACTCCTCCTTAATAATAAAAGTTAGGTACTAAAAATATATAAATATTATTACTTTATATTATTATATTATATAAATAAAAAAATAGTTTTGTGGTTATAATGGAAAATAAGAATATTGTTGTAACAGGTGGGCTTGGATTTATTGGTTCCCATATTGTTGATGAACTTATTGAAACCAATAATATAACAATAATTGATAATAAATCAACAGGAAAAATTGAAAACCTTAAATACCCGAAGCATGAAAATCTGGAAATTATAATAGGAGATCTAAATGAACTGAATTTAGATGAAATTTTAAAGGATAAAAATTATATATTCCATCTTGCAGCTATGGCAAGCGTTCCTTTAAGTGTTGATAAGCCAGTAGAATGTAACAAAAACAACATTACGGCCACGATAAAACTATTAAACGCTGCAAAAAATGCAAATGTTGAAAAAATCGTATTTTCATCATCAGCTGCAGTATACGGAGAAAACACCAACATGCCACTAAAAGAAACAGAACCCTTAATGCCAACATCCCCCTATGCCGCTTCAAAAGCTAGTGGTGAACTCTACATTAAAAGTTTCACAGAATCTTATAATCTGAATGGAGTATCCTTAAGATACTTTAATGTATTCGGACCAAAACAAGATAAAAATTCCCAATATGCTTCTGTAATTCCTAATTTTATAAGTGCACTTCTTGAAGGAAAACAGCCGGTTATCTATGGAGATGGTGAACAGACCAGAGACTTTGTTTTTGTAAAAGATATTGTAAATGCAAATATTAAAGCTGCAGAATCTGATTATAACGGTGTTGTAAATGTTGCATCCGGTGAGAAATTAAGCATAAATAAACTTTATGAAATTGTTAAAAAGACTTTAAAAAGTGATATCGAACCTAAATATCTTCCAGAAAGACAAGGTGACATTAAACATTCTTTAGCTGATGTTAGCAATATGAAAAATATAAACTATAAAGTCAATTCAAAAGATTTTGAAAAACAGCTAACCGATACTGTAAACTGGTTTAAAACCCAGCTATAAATAAAAAAATAGAGAAAACTAACAAAATAGTTTTCTAAAACTTTTTTTTAATGGAATCCGCATCCACTGCATTCCTCACAGCCTGCCTCTTCAGCAGCAGATGGTGATTTTTCAAGTTCCTGCAAATAAACAGTGAAATTAAAAACCGGAATATTGTCAACAACATTTTCGGTTACAGGAGACACACCCTTAAAATAACAGTTAATATCACCAGTATTACCAATATCAACTTTAATCGGTTCCTGCATTTTAAACTTGGAAAAATACTTTTCCACTTCATCTTTAAGATTTTCAGGACCTACAAAGTTAAAAGCAAAAACATTATTTTCTTTAACACGAAGACCAACAAACCTATCTTCAACTACTAAATTTAATCCCAATTGTTTTTTAAAAACAACAACATTATCAATATCTGACATTTTTCTAATCTCCTATTAAATTATTATAATCAATTTTCTAATATTGAATATTCTCATATATAAATCTTATAATATATTACTAATTTATCATGATTTATCATAATATTTA
The DNA here is from genome assembly GCA_964411035.1 of uncultured Methanobrevibacter sp. Classification (GTDB taxonomy): domain Archaea; phylum Methanobacteriota; class Methanobacteria; order Methanobacteriales; family Methanobacteriaceae; genus Methanocatella. The sequence goes on from CAYPJH010000251.1 coordinate 8,749, forward strand.
AATAAATAGAAAATTAAAATTTATAATATGTTATAAAATATCATATAACAAATAATTATTTACTTTATTTTATTTAATAATACAACATTACCATAGGTGTTTTTTTTGAACGATTATAATAAAGATATTGGAAGTAGAATTAAAGAACTTAGAGAACTTTCAGACATTACCATTTCTGATTTTGCCGATGAAATGAATGTTGATAAAGAACTCTATGAAAAATACGAAACAGGGGAAGCAGATATACCTGCAAGTTTCGTATATGAAATTGCAAATAAATTTCAGGTAGATTTAGGTTTACTTTTAACCGGTGAAGAAACAAGAATGAGTATTTTTGATGTAACCCGTGCTAATAAAGGAATTACCATTTCCAGAAGAAAAGAATATGCATATGAAAACCTATGTGATAAGTTTAAAAATAAAAAAGCAGAAATGTTCATTGTTACAGTAGACCCTGAAGAAGACAATATACCTTCATTAAACACACATGAAGGTCAGGAATTTAATTATATTCTTGAAGGATCAATGAAATTATATATCCACAACAATGAAATTATTCTCAATGAAGGAGATTCTGTAATCTTTGATGCAAGCCACAGACATGCCATGTCCGCACTTAACGGTAAAAAAGCAAAATTTTTAGCTATGATAATTTAGAGGGAAAATAAATGACATCTTTAATTAATGATTTTGTCGAAAGAGCTGAATTTAACTCTTATGAAGACTTTTATGATAATTTTAAATTAAAATATAATGATGACTACAACTTCGGATTCGATGTAATTGACAAATATGCAGAAATAGATCCTGAAAAAATAGCTTTAATCTGGACAAATGACCATGGAGAAAACCATACATTTACACATAATGATTTGAAAAAATTAAGTAACAAAGCAGCAAACCTATTTAAAAGAATGGGAATAAAAAAAGGCGATAAAGTAATGCTTACATTGAAAAATAGATATGAGTTTTGGATTACAATGATCGCCCTTCATAAGATAGGTGCTGTTGCTATTCCTGCAACCCATATGCTAAAATATAAGGACATTATTTTCAGATT
>CAYPJH010000252.1:0-1903 GCA_964411035.1 uncultured Methanobrevibacter sp.
GATGCAAATCAAACTAAATTGAAACAAGGCGCAGAACACACAGACCTATAATCCCAGTTGCTTCCCAGGCTGGCAGGAGAATTGGAAGTTCAACACCAGCCTCAGAAACTTGGTGAGCCCCTGTCTCAAAATAAAAAATGTAAAAAGAGGGTGGATATGTGGCTAAATGGTTAAGAACCCCTGGGTTTAATCTCTGGTACAAAAACCCACAATGAGATTTCATCTCACCCCAGTAAGAATGACAATCATCAAGAATACAAATGATAATTGCTGGTGATGATATGGGGGAAAATGTACCCTAACACATTGTTGATGGGACTGCAAATTATTACTACCACTTTGGAAAGTAGTATGGTGATTCCTCAAAAGACTACAAATGGATCCACTATTTGGCCCAGCTATCCCACTCCTTGATAATTATGACAAAGATTTAAAATCAACATACTAAAGTGATATACGCATAACAAAGTATATATTAGCACAATACACAATAGACAAGTTATGGAACCAGCCTGGGTACCCACCAATAGAAGAAAGGATAAAGAAAATGTGGTATATAAACACAATGGAGTTCTATTCAGCCATAAGAAAAATGAAATTTTGTCGTTTGCTAGTAAATGGATGGAAGTGGAGAACTTCATGCCAAGTGAAATAAGCCAGTCTCAGAAACGCAAGGGTCAAATGGTTTCTCATAAGTGGAATCTACAGAGGAAAACGGGGGGAAAGGCGGGGTATCTCACAAAAATAGAATGGAGAGTAACAGAGTAGAAGCAGGAAATCAAGGGTGAGGGAAGACAAGAGGCAGAGGGGAAGAACTGGGGAAGAAAATTGGCGTACATTTATGAATACATCACAATGCATTCCAATTTTATATGAAATTGTAATGCATTAATTCAAAAATAAATTAATAATAGATAAATGGGACACTTAAAATATAATCTATAACTATAAAAATCCTTAGAGGAAAGCTCTGAGCAATGACTATGACTGTGACTCTGAAAGCACATGCCGAAAAGCAAGAAAAACCAAGTGACAGGACATCACACTGACAAGCTTCTGCACAGCAAGGAAAACAAGCAGCAAGATGAGAAGGCCACAGATACAGTGGGAGTCACATCTGCAAAGCATGTATCTGACGGAGGCTAACACCAAAACTATATAAGGAGCTCGTGCAATTCAATAATAGATCATAAGTACAGAAATTAATATACTTAAGAATGGTGTACGGTGCACTAACATTGCTAAAAGTGTACATCTGCAATTTTCATAACACACAAAAACTGTTTAGGTATCAGAGGGGATGTGTATGTAAATTAGACTGACAGTGTAATCATTTCACAATGTACATGGATAACAGAGTATTAAGTTGTACATTTTTTAAATTTTTTTATTATTAGTTGTTCAAAACATTACAAAGCTCTTGACATATCATACTTCATACATTTGATTCAAGCAGATTATGAACTCCCATTTTTACCCCGTATACATAAGTTGTACATTTTAAACATACACTATCTCTTCCAAAGCAAAAGAAATTTTGAAAGGCAAATAGTTTTACCTTCTTGTTTCAGAATAGCAAAATAAGATTGATTAATCAGTTTTCAGAATTATCAGGTAATCTATGTTCATTTCTCTTATTTAATATATATTATTTCTCTTCTCCTAGAAGGATTTTTTATTACACCCCAGAAAAAGGATAAAATTCACCAAGCATGCTCATTTTTCTAAAAAACATAATTATTTAAGGTCATTTTACTTTAAAACAAATTGTTCAGTGAAAATAGTACCAATAACATATAGTCATAGAGTTGGGTATGGTGGTGCACACCTGTAATACCATGGACTCAGGAGGCTGAGATAGAAAGATCACAAGTTCAAAGTCAACCCAGGCAACTTAGCAAGA
>CAYPJH010000253.1:0-2307 GCA_964411035.1 uncultured Methanobrevibacter sp.
GATTTTCTACAACCCTTATTTCTTCTCAACACAGTGCTGTTTCTCTTCAGTTTTGCCCTTCCCTTTGTTAGTGTCACTCTGATACTCTATCACTGGGCTTACTTAGTAATCCCAGTCTTATCCACTTTAGTTGGGTTTCTACAGACCCTCTCTAGTCTGTTATGAACACATTTACTACACAATGATAATCAGGAAAAGTACTGAGTTAGCATGAAGGAACCTCAGTTTGAATCTTATTGCTATTCCTTTCTATATCCACAAAAGTCCCTTTCATATCTATATGTTTCAGGGTCATCATCATGACCATCATTTGGCCAGCATGTCAAATACATATTGAAGGGTGAGAGGGTACATTGATAGGTGAAAATTCCTTAAAATTCTTAAATTCTCTGAGCTTTTGATTCTGTCAATAGGAAAAAAATGAATATTCAATTGACACAACTTTAAAAAAATAAAGAGAGCACAACAAAAAGTAAAAATAAAAATTCAAGAAAAGATTTTAATCATAGAAAAAGAAAACAAGATTATAAAGAAAAAAAGTCTTCATAAAAGTAAATAGGGGTAGTAGCCTGAAGGAAAATGTAGCTCTTGATTTATAAAACAGTTTATAAAAACAGAGGTCAAAGATACATGGGAGTAGAATACTGAAGGAAACCAAACTGGGAAATCAGGAAGTAGAGATATCAATTAAAATATTCTCTATATGGAGCCTTAATATATTTAATATAACATGGTTTACACAAAGGTATCCTTAACTTCAAGTAAAATGATTCCTTTCCAGGACTAGCCTGATCTTGTTTATGAAGAAAACATGATACCACAGCTTTGTGAAGTACAACAAAAGAAATTTTGTTATCAGTGAGACTGTCAAAAATATCAGGACAAACTCTATACCCAGGCTTCTCAGGTAAATTATGAATCAGAATTAACACACAACTGACTTTGACTTTCTGAATTGATGATACAGATCTGCTTCTTGATTCTAGTACAGCACTGGCATCAACCTACACAGTAGGGCAATACAATGGAGTTGTCAGCCAGGCAAGATTACAGTGTAACTACAGGCCTGGTACTTATTAATTGTGGGACTATGGGAAAATTAGTCAACTTCTATGAATGAGTGAGAACTGCTTAATTAGCAAATAACAGGTTATAATAGCACAGACACTTTCAAAGTCATTGTGATGACTTTAACAAACAAGTGTTAGATACAATTGTCTATCCTAGACTGGAACATTCAACACATATTTGTTCCTTTCATCTTCATTCTATAACTAGCTATCATACAATTTTTTTTACTCTATAAAATCTTACCTTTTTAAATTGTCATCCATAGACTCTTCATCCACTATTAAAGAAAAGAGTAAAATACGTATTTAATCAACAATAGAAAATATAAAATATTAAAAGTGTATGAGTCTGATGCTTTTTTATAGAGTATTCCTCTAGGCCCATATATGGAGCCTTTTCTAGAATGAATATTAATTATATTTCTGATAGGAAATTAATGCATTAAGAACTCTTCAGTCCCATACTTTGTACTTTTTAAATGCAAGGAAGATGCATGGGATTTATCAAAATTTGATACCTAAAAGTAAAAGTAAACAGTCCCATGGCTGTACTTTTATCTAAAAGTTACAAGATGGACAGAAAACAATATCATTAGCAGTTTCAGGAGCATAGAGATGAAAGTGTCAAACAAGTAGCATGATTTTTTCTGGACTAATTGCAGTAGGAATAAATATCAGAGAATATTCTTAGGCTGTTATGATACACAATAGCTCCAGATTTTCAGTCAAAACTGCTCAGGTTAAAATGAAACCCTTTACCACAAGGAAGGTGGATGCATGGACAGTGTACTTTGCTGCATGGCAAAACTCAAGGAAACAGACCAGGGATTGGAATGCTTACATAGACATTCCAGGTTAAATTTGAGGAGAGCTAAATAGAAATTGATATGTTTACCCTCACTAATCCTGTTCTGCTGAAGATATTATTCTCTTATTTCCAGATGCTTTCTCTCTTATGTGTCATACAAACAAGGCATTACCTCCAATGAGGAGGGTGTGGGGGGGGGCACTAGAAAGATGACATCCATGAGAGTTTGTACATTCTGGTGTATACTTTGTTGTCATAGGAAAACTTAGAAGCACTAGGGAGGTAGCAGCAAGTTGTCATGTAGAAATAGCTGATATGAGAAAGTATTAAAATATTATGCTTTCAGAATATGCCAACCATTGTCTCTCTGATGAGAGAAAAAGTCCTTTCCAATGCATTTAAATTATGAAACAAAACAATGTGACTTTT
>CAYPJH010000254.1:0-2183 GCA_964411035.1 uncultured Methanobrevibacter sp.
CCTTGGCTACCTCCTCAAACTTACCTTCATCTACAAAGAAACTTCTGTGAAAATAGGTGATACCCATTGTCTTGGTTATAGGTTCCAACTTTTCATCCTTGCCTGCCAAGGAGAAGATATATGAATTTCCCGACAATCCCAACAGTATCTCTTTGATGGACGCAGCTTTATAGACAGTCTGGTTAAACATGGCCTGCCCCAAAATGCCGGTCTTGCATTCCACTACAAACAGTTTATTGCCATACGTGAATACCACATCCAAATCATTAACATGCTTTCTCTTGTCCGACTCATCGGGTCGATTGATGACAAGACCCAATTTGATGTCTTGCGGGTGTATCTGATTTTCTATTATATGGTACACATATTCTTCAAACCAGCCGCCCGTGAGATACTCCGTCTCTTTTCTTAACAGCTTTCCTTGTTCTTTCAGAGGGAAATGTATTTTGGATAAAAAGGAAGATAAGCCCGGTATTTGAGGCTTATTCTCATTTTCTGATTTGGTTTCCTCTACTGTTTGTATATCAATGCGTTTAGAATTTCTATATTTTCTCAATGAATCAATTATTTTATAGCTATTCGATAAACGGCCCTGCACAAAAAGATTGAAGAATCCCTCCGTGTATTCTTTGCTTTGAGTAAGCGTCTTTTCCGTAAAGTTTACGCCATAATTCGTCAGGTACTCTTCTATGCTGATTCTATAATTCAGCGGAGTGGACAACTCCTTTGCAATCTCCAACACCGTGTTCTTGGGATACGGTATGTAATAAAAGTCCGCCGCATATCCCTGAAAAGCCTGATGTACAGCCAACATCATGTATTTGGTTCCACACGTCAAGTTGACTTTATATTGAACGTCCGGTGACAGTTTTTTCTTGATGGCAGTCACTATCTTGTCCCATTGTTCCTCCTCGCCGTCATTCAACAGCACTTCGTCGATGTCACAATTGGCATATCCTAAAGCCTTTTTTATCCATGCAATACGCTCCTTGAATCTATCTGATGAGATAAACAACAAACTGTCTTGTATTCCTATTCGGTCTTTAATGAACAAGAAATTGGGCACTGTCTGTTCGGAAATCAAACTGACTATACAATTCTTCATAAGTTATCTTTTTATTCTATTACCTTTAATTTAACAAAACCAAGTAAATCGCCGTCGGAATCGGTACGCCTGGATTTGGGAAAATCATAATCCTTATAATTGTAATTCTTTGGACGCGCCGCATTTGCAACCTCTGTCTTGAAGTTGGGAAGTCCTTCCGTCCAAGCGCCTGTAATAAATCTCCACCCGGACGCATGCCCTATGCGCAATACGCACTCACCTGCCCGGCATTTTTGGGCGACGGATAAAATTTCGCCCATTTTCTCAATGTATTCATCTGCTCCGGTTCTATTGTCATAATCGCGCCAAATGCGCATCTCTTCTTCTATCAATTTGGAAGTATGAGCATTCACAAGCGAGAACAATTCATCGAGGGAAGAGACTTTCTCAAATCGCGGCATCAGTTTCAACCGGAAAGTGGTTTCTTCTTCCGCACCAACAGCCTCCACAAGTTGCGGCTTACTATTTTGTGGAGACGAAAGGAGGGTTTCTTTGTTTCCTGTGATATTCAGGCGCATAACAAGCCGCAAGGCTATTTCCACATCTTTTTCAAAACAGGCATCTCCCACCTGCAAGAAGCGAAAGACATCCGACTTGGGATCGTTCCCAAACAATTCTTTCTCAACCGATTCCGCACTTATTCTTCCTGAACGGCTCTTGATTTTACCGGAAAGGCCGTTTATCTTTGATGCCATTGAAGCCAGCACTGCCGTACGAATAGCTCCTTTGATGGAGCTTCCCGGAATATAGGGTATCCCGAACCCGTTATGGATACATTCTTTCAGGGTATCGGTGTCTTTGACATCGGCAAACAGTGCGATACGCCGTTTGGAATAATCCGCCGGCTTGCTTTGGGGGGCATAACATTTGACCATCTCTTTTATGCTTTCTTTTCGCTCAATGCTCAACAACCAATCATCGAGATGTTCGTCTCCTATCAAACTCAACACCTTACGGTCATCGATCACCTGAAGGAACCGTGCTTTGGATGTAGAAGTCTGCACAAACTCCGTATTATATTGCAGGAAATTGCCCGAACCTATATGTACGGGAGTCAATGTCGTTATTTGAATCTTAC
>CAYPJH010000255.1:0-1937 GCA_964411035.1 uncultured Methanobrevibacter sp.
GTACTAAATCATCTTGACAGTGCAGGGGAGGAATTTAATTCGGAATTAGCAAAGAAAAATATCACCGAGATAATAAACGCCGAAGCTCCTATCACCGAAGAACTCCTTACAAAGCGGCTTTTGCCATCATTGGGCTACACAAGAACGGGAAATAAAATCACCGAGGGAATTGAAAAAGCGGCAAAAGAACTGCAAATCCGCACCACCGAGGAACAGGGCAAAAAGCTGTATTGGAGCAGCAGACAAAACCCCTACGCCTATTATGCTTTCAGAGTGGCAGGAGAAGGAGAGGGCAGGAGAGAGGCAAAGGATATACCCTTGTCCGAAGCGGCAAACGCTGTAATTTACACCTTGCATTTAGAGCTGGGACTTTCTGGGGAGGACTTGGTTAAGGAGTCCGCAAAGCTTATGGGCTATCAAAGAGCGCAGGGTGCAATTTCCGACTTGTTTAAATCCGCAGCTTTATCGGCTGAACAGCAGGGAAAAATCACCAAGGGCAGCAACGGCAATTACGTCCTCACCGAAGACGGAAAGCAGTGCATAATCAGAATAGAAAACAGCATTAAATAAAAATTATCAGATAGAATTATTTTGAAAAAATAAATTTTTGCCCTTGTAATTTTACCCCAAGTGTGATATACTTAACTTTAATAAAGCGATTCTTTGTATTTTTTACATGAAAGGATACCGATTATGAAAATTCTGTATGCAACCAGCGAAGCTCAGCCTTTTGCTGCGTCAGGCGGACTTGCCGACGTTGCGGGTTCATTGCCCAAGGCATTAGTTGAAGAAGGACAGGAATGTATTGTGGTAATGCCTTACTATGTGAATACCATAAAGGATTCCCAAAAGGAACACATCAGGTATATAATTTTATTAATCTACATTTTGCTATATAGCTCAGTGTCCTCTCCTCTGTACCATTTGTCTGACTTGCTCCATGTCTCCATCGTGTGTCTCCTGCCTCTCTTATTCCCAGAATTCTCTCTTTCTCCACAGACATCCTGCCTATTGTCTCCTGCCTAGCTAGTGGCCATTCAGTTTTCTATAAACCAATCAAAATGACACATAACATACAGTGTAAACAAATACCTCACTACACAACTGTTTCTAGAAGATTCCTTTTAAATTGCAAATTCTCTTGTGTCACTCCTAGGCCCAAATCCTCCTCCTGCTCCCTTTGTTACCTACAGAAAACACCAAAACTCTAAAACAACCTCTCTGAACGTACAGGAACTGGCTCCCTCAACTTCTCTGCCTGCTTCCTAGGCTACCCTTCACTCCCTTCTACACCAGGCTTGCTTCCAGTCCACAGGCTTAACCCATTGGCTCACTTTGGTCTAGAACATTCTACTTTCAAATATCCTGTGCCTTGCTTCTAAATTCCTTGAGGTTATTGCTTAGCTGTTAATGTCTTGGTGAGGTCTTCATTTATCACCCTACTTAAAATGGAAGCACTTCTCCTTCCAGACTATCCCATATCCCCGTGGTCTTCTGACACACTGTATCTCACTTGCTTATTTAGATGTCTCCACTAGGACGACGTTCATAGAAGACAAAGTCTTTGTCTGTTTGGTCCAGTATTACATACATTCCTAGTACCTGTTACCTGTTATGTAACAATGAGTGCAGTCTTCAAAGCTCAGTGGCTAATCTCAATGACCTTGTCTTGGCATTCACTTCTGCATTCTCTGCAAAGCACACTCTGTGTTCCTCATACCCTACCTCTCACACCCCTACCCGTATTTACAACACCCTCACGTTTGTAGATTGCTAGTGTGATTTTTTTTCCTTGCAAGAATTCATTCGCTCCTAGTTTTATCTTCTGCTTGGAGAATGAGGCAGAGAAAGAAGATAAACAGATGCCTCAGTAGAGTCTGGCTGCTATAACAAAGAAGAACAACTTACAAAAGAAAGAAATTCACCTTTCGCAGATG
>CAYPJH010000256.1:0-2155 GCA_964411035.1 uncultured Methanobrevibacter sp.
GCTAATATATAGTAAAAATCTTAAAATAAATAAAGACACATGTGTTAACTGTTATTTATGTGAAGAAAACTGTCCAACCGGAGCTATTAAACTTGAAGACGGTCAAGTTGCATTAGATGATGATAAATGTATTAGATGTATTGAATGTACTAGCTGCTGTCCTGTTGGTGCTTTAAAATTAGAAAAAGAGGAGGTAAACAATGAAAGCTAAACAATTAATGGATACAAAATTTGCATATATACATGCCAATGATAAAGTAGAAGATGTAGCAAAAGTAATGGAAGAAATCCGCAGATTTACATGCCCTGTAGTTGATGAAGAAATGAAATTAATAGGATGGGTAACATCTTTTGATATTACAAGAGGTCTAAGAGAAGGTATTGAAGAAATTTCCAGTATAATGAGTTCATATGAAGAAATAGAAACCATAAATGAAAATGCACCTGCAAGATTAGCTGTAATTATGACTGCAGATAATCATTATGTGGCAGTGCCTGTTTTAAATGATGAAAACCAGGTTGTAGGAATTATACGATCATGTGATATTGTTAAACTTCTATCAGCACTTTATGATATTAAAGTAGACAGTATTTATGAAGCTATGCAAAAACAGCTAAAAGGAGTAAGCTGGGAAGATTTAATGGAAGCTTCAGCAGCAGTATCAAGAAGAGCTACCGGTAAAAAGATTACAGCTGAAGAATATGAAAACAACATCAGAAATTCAACCTTTGGTGAAGCTATTTGGGCAACAGGAGGTCTTGAAAAATTCTTTGCAGGTTTAATTTCTGTAGGTGAACTAGTACTTGCACGTAGAGTTGGAAGAGCAAGAAAATAAAACTCTTCCAACAATTCTCCATATTTATTTCATAAATGGAGTAATAAAAATGAGGTATTTTGAAGTTGAAGGTCTTGATAGTAACAACCTTATAGGTTATGGAAGAGGTAACACCGCCCATACTGCTCACATAAATCTCCTTGAAACTGAGGAGGAAAAGATGGAGCATATGCGGGGGATGTATAAGACTAGTCCTAAAGCTTTTGCTGAATGGAAAGAATGGTGTATGTATGCACATCGTTTAACAGATCTCTTCGGTACTCTTGATGATCCTAAAGATTTTGATGAAGAAAAATTATTCGCAGAAGATTAAACCTTCCCCCTTTTTACTATTTTTTAAAACAGACCTAATATTATAGAAATGATTTATTCCTTTTATTAAATAGGTTATTTTAAAATTACAGAATCTTTATATTAAATTTTTGATAAAATTAAATTAAAAATATAAAAATGTGAAAACATGAAGAACATTTATATTGAAGATTATGAAGAAATTGTAAAAGCAGGAGAGTTATATTTAGAAGGCTGTAACGCAACCAGCGACATCATGAAACCAGCATTTCATGAAAACGCTACCATCAATGGTGATCCTATCCAAACATTATTTGATGGTGTTGATGAAGCAGGACCTGGAGACTGCAAAGGCAGAATCGACGTATTAAGTGTAATCAATGACATTGCTGTGATTAAAATTACAATGGAAGATTATTTCGGTGCTGATTATGTTGATTTACATCTGTTAAAAAAAGAAGAAGATGGTTGGAAAATACTTGCTAAAGCATTCACTGAAATCGGCGAATAAAAACTTTTTTTAAAAATTCTTTGAAGAAATAAATCCTAATTCTTCAATGAATTCATTTACGGATATTGACTATATTTATCAGTTTGGTGATGAATTCAAAACTAAACAATCATCCCCGGACAAATACTTCAAATATTAAACATGGAACAGAAAATTTGATTTTAAACACTATACTGAAAACTGGATATGAAATTCATAAGATTAAATTATATTGTAAGATTATTATACAAATTCAAAAAAAATGATGAAACAAGATTAATGGAGAGAAGATTATGAAGATATTATTGATTAATGGAAGCCCTAACAAGGAGGGCTGTGTTAATAGGGCATTGAAAGAAATTGTTGATACCTTTGAAAAGAATGATGTTGAAAGTGAAATATTGTGGTTGGGCAAAAAAGCAATGCAGGATTGTGTAGCCTGTTATGAATGTGCAGAAAAAGGACAGTGCATTTATGATGATCTGGTTAATGAAACCGCTAGCAGAATGGATGAATTTGACGGCATTATCGTTGGCTC
>CAYPJH010000257.1:0-3497 GCA_964411035.1 uncultured Methanobrevibacter sp.
CATGTCAAGCAGTGCAGCTGCTGTTGCTGTTGCCACACCATGTTGGCCTGCGCCGGTTTCTGCAATAACTCTTGTTTTCCCCATTTTTTTTGCAAGCAATACCTGACCTAAAACATTGTTGATTTTATGAGCTCCTGTATGGTTTAAATCTTCCCTTTTAAGATATATTTTAGCTCCTCCAAGGTCCTGAGTCATTCGCTCAGCATAATATAATAATGAAGGCCTTCCAGCATATTCCTTTAAAAGAGTATTTAACTCATCTACAAATTCAGGATCATTCATAAATTTATAATATTGTTCTTCCAAGTATAATAATTCATTCATTAATGTTTCAGAGATATATTGACCACCATATTGGCCGTATCTTCCATTATTCTGCTTCATTTTTTAACTCCAAAATTCGTTTAATTTTTTCTTCATTTTTAATGCCATCTACTTCTACACCACTACTTAAATCAATTGCATATGGATTAAACTCATCAATAGCTTCTTTAATATTATTTTCATTTAATCCTCCAGCTAAAAAGAAGTTTTTAGTTATATTTTTATTTATTAAATCCCAATTAAAAGTCTTTCCACTTCCTTTACCACTATCTAAAAGAAGATAATCCACATCGAGATTTTCATAGTCTTTCATATCCTCTTCTTTTTTAATTTCTATTGCTTTGATTAACATTAAAGAGGGTTCTGCTTCCTTTAATTGATTTATATAATCTTTATTTTCACTTCCATGAAGCTGCGCTATGTCAATTATATTATTTTTATAAAGATCTATGATTTCATCTATTGGAGCATTAACAAATACTCCTACAACTGGAATGTCTATTTTTAAATGATTTTTAAGCTCTTTTGCAGTTTCAAAATCGATTTTTCTCTTACTTTCAGCAAATACGAAACCTATGTAATCTGGAGCATGCCTATTGATTATTTCAATGTCTTCAACTCTTTTGATTCCACAAATTTTTACCTTAACCATTCTTAAGCTCCCTTATTAAAGTTTGCTTATCATCTGATCTCATTAATGTTTCTCCAATCAAAACTCCATCAACATCATTTTCTATAAGTGTTTTAACCTGATTTGGGGTTTTAATACCGCTTTCAGAAATAAAGAGTATGTTTTTTGGAACATGTTTTCTTAAATTTATAGAGTTATTAATATCTACTGTAAAATCTTTTAAATTACGGTTATTAACTCCAATAATTCTTGCATTAGCATCCAAAGCTCTTTCAATTTCTGTTTTATCATGTGCTTCGACGATTGCAGATAATCCTAAGCTATCAGCAAGTCCCATATATTCTTTTAATTGTTCATCTGTTAAAATAGAGACTATTAAAAGAATTGCATCAGCACCAATAACCTTTGCTTCATAAATCATGTATGGGTCAATTACAAAGTCTTTTCTTAAGATGGGAGTGTTGACCTTTTCAGCTATTTCAGCAAGAATATCATTTGAACCTTTGAAAAAATAAGGTTCTGTTAAAACTGAAATTGCAGATACTCCTGCATTTTCATAATCTTCTGCAATAGCTACATAATCAAAATCTTCAGATATTAAACCTTTTGATGGTGAAGCCCTTTTAACTTCACTAATAATTGCTATTGGTTTATCTTTTAAAGCCTTTTCAAATGGAAAATCATTAGTTACCTCTACTTTAGATGCCTTATCACGAATTTCCGTTAAAGATTTTCCCTTTAATCTTTCTTTAGTTTTTTCTACAATTTCATTTAACATATTAATCATTTGTAAGCTCTATAAATCTATTTAACTGTTCTAATGCCTTGCCTGAATCAATAGTTTCTTCTGCAAGTTTAACTCCCTGTTTTATGGATTCCACTTTACCTGCAACATATAATCCTGCTGCGGAGTTTAATAGAACTGCATCTCTTTTTGGGCCTTTTTTACCTTTTAGAATATCTAAGGTTATTTTTGCATTTGCTTTTGCATCTCCACCAAGAATATCATCTTTATTAGCTAATTTTATATTAAAATCTTCAGGAGATAATTCGTATTTGGTTATTTTAGAATTTTTAATTTCACATACTGTTGTTTTAGAAGATATTGAAATTTCATCTAAACCATCCTGACCATAAACTACCATAGCAGATTTTATTCCTAAGTTTAATAATACATTGGCTAATGGTTCTACCAGTTCTTCTGAATACACTCCTAAAACCTGATTTTTAGCACCTGCAGGATTAGTTAAAGGACCTAATATGTTAAATATTGTTTTAACTCCAACCTGTGAACGTACATTTGCAACGTGTTTCATAGCTTGGTGATATGTTTGTGCAAATAAGAAACAGAGATTAATCTCATCAAAGACCTTTAAACTTTCTTCAGGCCCCAAGTAAATATTTACCCCTAACTCCTCTAATAAATCAGCTGCACCGCATTTACTTGATGCTGAACGATTTCCATGTTTGGCTATAGGAACGCCTGCTGCAGATATCACCATTGCTGAAGTTGTTGATATGTTAAAACTGTTTGAGTTATCTCCACCTGTTCCAACGATTTCTAAAACATCCTTTTCAGGTTTAAATTTCAATGCATGATCTTTCATTGCCTGAGCTGAGGCTGAAATCTCTTCAATTGTTTCACCTTTTATTGATAAAGCTGTTAAAAAACTACTGATTTCAATTTCACTTGCTTTCCCACTCATTATTTCATCAATTGTCTGGAAAGCTTCGAAGTGGGTTAAATCTTCATTATTAATAAGTTTCTTTATGCTTTTGTTGATCATGTAGTCTCCTAAGAAGTTTTTAATAATTGTAAAACCACTAGGTGTTAAAATTGATTCCGGATGAAACTGAAGTCCATATACTGGGAATTTCTTATGTTTTACTGCCATTACTTCTCCATCATCACTTTCAGCAATCACCTGCAATTCTTCAGGGATTTTTCCCTTTAAACTTAAGGAGTGATATCTTCCAACAGTTATTGGAGAAGTAATATTTTTAAAGATTGATTCCTCATTGTCAAATGTAATTTCTGATGATTTTCCATGCATCAGTTTATCAGAATAAGTAATTTCCCCTCCAAATGCAGCACATATTGCCTGGTGACCTAAACAAACACCTAATATTGGAATTTTTCCTGTAAACTCCCTGACTACATCAATACAAATTCCTGCATTTTCAGGTCTTCCAGGTCCAGGTGATAAAATAATAGCTTCAGGATTTAATTCACTGATTTTATCTAATGATATCTTATCATTTCTAAAAACTCTTATATCGGGATTAATATCTCCAATCAGTTGGTATAAATTATATGAGAAACTATCATAGTTATCTATTAAAATAATCATTTTATCCCTCCGTTAGCTATTTCTAAAGCATTTATAACTGCTTTTGCTTTATTTAAACATTCATCATATTCATTGTCTGGAATGCTGTCTGCAACAATACCTGCTCCTGAACGAATAAATACCTTGCCTGACCTTGCAAAAGCTATTCTAATTGAAATGCAGGTGTCAATGTTTCCGCTTAAATCAATGTA
>CAYPJH010000258.1:0-1837 GCA_964411035.1 uncultured Methanobrevibacter sp.
CTGCACAACAGATGGCTCCAGTTTATCAATCAGGAAAATACTATATAGAAAGTTGATGTAGAAGTTATAATGGTAAAAGTTGACCACAACGGTAAAATTCATACAACAATTCCGGTGGATGTAGATGTTGAACTTAGTACAAATGATATCTATAACTGGATACAACAGTGCAATAATTCTGAAGCACTACTCTACATCTCTAGTTCAGCACTAAGTGCAGCAAGGCGTATTAAATATCCAGAACTTTATGAAGATGATGACGATTTCAGATCAAGAGCATGAAAAAATTTGAAGAAACAGTAAGAAAATTTGATTCCACAAATAATTATCCAACGGATTTAGATATTGGAAGATCATTGACAATTGCAAGACGAGAACACTGTACAGTTCAAATAGATTGCAAGCGTTGTTCCTTCAATGTTAATGAAAACATGTCTTTTCAAGAATGTCTTAAGCAAGTAAGTAACATCATGTGGAGGTATTAAGATGGCAATGGGAAACTACTGTTATGCTCAGGGTATTGAGTGCCCTTATGCCACTGTTAGTGGTACATGTTTGGATGATATCTATGAGGATTTCGATATTTGCGAAATGTTTGGAGACATGATGCCACCCAAAAATTTACCAAGAGATGAAAGACGTGCATGGGCAACTCTTCTATAAGATTGAATTTTTATCCTGATTACTATAGAATCAGGATTGGTTAATATGAAAAGAGAGGTTTTTATGACACTTGATATTCTAGTAAATGATATGAATGCTGCTAGAAAAGCAGCAGATAAACAAAGAGTTACTGCACTATCTAACATGATTGATGCAGTTAAGAAAGCAAGCATGACTCCGAAGGGCAGAGTTGAAATTACAGAAAAACTAGTTGATGAAACATTGATCAAATATCAGAAAATTGTACAGGAACAATACGACACTTGCCCTTGTCATCCTGATTACATGATACGAAGAAATCAATACTGTACAGAATTAGAAATAGTTAAGGAATATGCTCCTCAGTTGATCAATGATTTAGAAACTGTTAAAACAATGATTCTTGCTACAGTAGAAGAACATGATATATCTTTAACGAAAAACAACAAGGGCTTGGTTATGAAAACTATTGTTCCTCTCTTTAAGGGTAAAGCCGATATGAGTATTGTTAGCAAGGTTGTTGGAGAACTACTTGTATGATGATTCAAGGTATCACTTCACACGACCTTCTAGATTCATATATTGAAAGATACTATTCTAACAAGGTTGTACTTGTTATTCGTCTTAACTCTTCTGACGGATGTCAAAGAATTCTAGCTGATATTCGAGATCAACTTAACTTACCAATTCCTGAAAGAATTGAAATACAGTCAGATTACATTTTACTTTGTTCTAATAGAGAAGAACTAACAGAGTTTATCAAGAATCATCAATATCAAGTTTATTGTACTCTTCTTGAGCTATATGTTGACGCATGCCGTTATATGTCTAACTAAGTTGATTTAGCACAGCTGTTACTATATAATATATGTATAACATACAAAGGAGTATTCATACATGATTGATCAACTTCGTGGATTTATAGAATCAAAACTGACACAATGTGCAGAGAAACATGATATATACCAGATGCGGCTCATTAAACAGGAAGCATTCGGTGCGTGTAACTTTGCTTTAACAGTTACTAAAGATCCTCGAATTGTAGATATGTGGGAAGATGAATACGACCCTGTGTTTGAATCTATCATTCAAGAGGAGGCTAAGAATGTTTGATATTAAAACTGTATGGGAAGACTACACTCTAACTATTCTAAATGAAAATACTGTGATTGGATGTAATGTTCATTCATATGCT
>CAYPJH010000259.1:0-9669 GCA_964411035.1 uncultured Methanobrevibacter sp.
ACAACCAGTGAAGGTGGAATGATTACCACCAACAGTGAGGAATTGGCTGAAAAGGCAAGGTTGTTTAGAGCTCATGGGTCCAGTGTTAAATATAGGCATGATGAAATCGGCTATAACTTTAGAAGTAATGATATTGCTTCAGCTATTGGACTGGCACAATTAGAAAAGATAGACGGTTTTAATACTCAAAGAATAGCTAATGCAGAATATTTGAATAACGGATTAAAAGATGTTGATGGTGTTGTAACTCCAGTCTCACCAGATAATAGGAAACATGTATACCATCAATATACTATAAGGGTTACCAAAGGAAATCGTGATGATTGGGTTGATATTTTAACTGAAAAAGGCATTGGTACAGGTATTCATTATCCGATTCCATTATATAATCAGCCAATTTATAAGGAGCTTGGTTTTGAAGGACATTCTCCAAATGCTGAAATTGCTGCAGATACTGTAATTTCACTTCCTGTTCATCCATCTTTAACTAAAGAAGATTTGGATTTGGTTATTGAGGCTGTTAAAGAAGCTTCCAGTAAAATTAATTAGATATATTTCCATTATCTTATTTTTTTATAGGATTTGCGGAGGATTATTATCTTCTGCACTTTATTTTAATTATAGCTATTATCTTTAATTCTTACTTTATTTTAATATGGTTTTTTATTATTGTTGGGATTGTTTATTTTATGTTTATAATAAACATTTTTAATAATCTTGTGATTTACACTTAGGCCAATGAATATTTTTAGTACTAAAAAGTATTTTATCATTTTTAATAGATTTAAATAAGAATTCATCCCAAAATCATAAATTACTTACCATAATTTTCATCAAACTCAATGTTTCCACCAAAAATATAAAAATATTGCCTAAAACTTAATTTATAAAGCTTAATTTTAATTTTAGGCTACACTTTTGAATTTTGGCGAAACTATTAATTTTTAATTTAAATAGTATACGGATTAATTTAGATTATTTTAATTTTTTGTTTCTAGTTTGTCAACAACTTGCTGTCCTTTAATCGCCATGTCGTTAAATGTATTGATTGTTTTTTGCATTTGGCCAAGGGCTTCTCTTTTAAATGTACTTATGTCTTCTATTGCAGTTAATGCTTCATTAAAAGAGTTTTGAAGAACTTCCGGTGAAATCATTGTTTTTGTAGATAATTCTTTAATATCCTCTGTCTGTTTACTTATCATTTTGCTTGTTGTTGCAATAACGTTTTCGGTGGTTTTATTAACATCATTAACCAGGTTTATAGCTCTTTTTTGATCGTATAATGCTTTTGCCATCATTATTCCTGTTTTGAGTGCTGTTACTGTTACGGTTCTTGCACGTGTAATTCCTCTTATAAGTTCCTTATTGTTTCTTCTAATCATATTTAAAGATATTATGCCCTGCTGGTTTACAGTTATCATAGTTTCCATATCCATGATTCTTTGTCTTAATGGGAATAGTATCTCCTCTTGAACAATGTGTATTTTCTCTTCTTCAATGTTTTTGATTTGTGCTTCTTTGATTTGCAGTTCGATAGAGGCATCCATTTGTTTTGCAAGTTCTATGTCTGTTAAGAGTTTTTTGGTTAATTCTCTTAAGTTAGCTTCTTCCAGGTTAAGTGTAACATTGTCGTTTTGCAGTACTTTGGTATTTTCTTCTAAGGAATGGACAATATTGTTGATTATGTTTTCTGCTTTTTCGTATTTGTCAAAATATTTTTTAACGGGATTCATGAATCTTCCAAATAATCCCTGTCTATTGAAGTCAACTTTACTTGGATCTAAGTTTTTAACCTGTCTATTTAGTTCAATTAATTGGGTTCCAATAGTTCCTGCTTCATCTCCAGTTTTATTTAGGTCTTTTAATCTGCCGTTTATTAGGTTATTTCTGCTTGCACTACGATTGATTTCTTCAAGGCCGAATTCATCTATAGGTTTTATAATTGATTCTCTTTCTGAAACATTAGTGAGATCAGTATCAAATATGGTTATTGTATTTTTATTTGCAAGTTTTTCTATTTTATCATTGGGTAACTTGGTTTTTTCTTCTTCCAAGCTTTTTTCAACATTTTCTTCAATTTCTTCAAGGTTTAATGAAAAATCTGCCATGATATCACCTGTTATTTATTCTAATGAATGTTATTATCATGTTATTATATTGAGTTTCTATTTAATATATATTATGAGAAAATATTTTTATCTGTATTCTTTTATAGAACCAATTAGTTCATCCATATTTTCAAACAGCTCTTCAATATCCTTCTCTTCTTCATCACAATCAAAGTTTTTAATAAATTCACTAATTAAATTATTAACCCGTTGGATGATTGATTCCATTTTTTTGATAATAATATTTAGTTTCTCTTCTATATCCTTTGAATTGTTTTTAATTAATTCTTCATTTATCAATCCAACAATTTCTTCTGCTGAATCCATTTTTTTATAAAAAAGCGTTCTGCATTTTTCCAGTTCATCAGCAAATTTATAATAGGTCATTTGTGGGGGTTTAAACGCTTTTTCAATTATAGTATATGCTTCTTTTTCTGCAGTTTCATATTTTTCAGATAGATCATCTAGTTTACTTTCATATTTGTCTATTATTGTGGATGTCTGTTCAATTTGGCCCATATCTTCAATTTTAGCTCCACAGTTAGTACAAAATTTGTCTCCTAAAATCAGTTTAGAGCCACACCAAATACAAAAATTCATATCATTCATTTTTAATCCCTAATTTATAATTTTTCAGTGTTTGTAGTTAAATGAGGTTTCATTTTTAATAAATTTCTATAAATTATAATTGCTTGTAACTATATTTATTTTATATTGATATATAATTTGTATAGTGTGTATTTTAGATAAATATTGTGGTTAATGAAAACTTTAAATCATAATATTTCCATATAACTTAATTAACAATGTAATAATATAGTAACTAAATATTATATACATTAATTAAAATATAATGGTGAATATTAATGAAGTGTCCAAAGTGTGGGGCGAATAATATTGATAATTATAAGTTCTGTCGAAAATGTGGGGCTCCAAATGAAAACAATAATCCAATAAAGAATAATTTAAACCTTGTTAAAAATAAAAAGACTTTTAGTCGGTTATTGTCACATAAGAAAGGTTTATTATTAATAGGAATTATACTTATCATATTGGCTATTTCAATTTTTAGCTTTAGTTCAAATGATTTTTATGAAGGTTCTGGAATTGCTCCTGGAAATGAAAAAATTATGAATATAGAAGAATTCACAGATAGGGAAGGTTCTGATGGAGTGTTATACGGCGTATCATTTGTATTGACAAATGCTCCTAAAGAAACTACTACTTATTATGCTAAAGCCACATGGTATGATAAAGACGGAAATATAGTTTTAACAGAGTCAGACTCATTAAAATATAATACGGTTTATGAAGACGATACAACAGACATTTATTTATCCGCATCAACTTCAAAAAACATAACTATTGATAAATGCCTTATTGAAATAACTGATAATAAAGGAGAATCTATTGATTCAGTTGAATATAAATGGTTAAATATCGAATAAGTATATGATATTAGGTAGATGTTATGGATGATGATAAAAATATTGTAAATAAGATTGAAGAAAGTACTGAAAAGATATTATTTTCATCAAGATGGTTATTAGCACCTATTTATTTAGGTCTAATAATTGTTTTAATAATAATTTTAGCCAAATTCGTTTTTTCAGTTATCCTATTCATTCCAAATTCTTTTGAATTGAGTTTTCATGAAGTTACAATGAATGTTTTAAATCTTTTAGATTTATCACTGCTTGCCAATTTGGTTTTAATTGTAACATTTTCCGGTTATGAGAATTTTGTATCAAGAATTGGGGTAGCAAAAGACCATAAAGACCGACCGTCATGGATGGGTAATCTTGACTTTTCAGGACTTAAACTTAAAATTATCGGTTCAGTAGTTGCAATATCTTTAATAGAATTATTAAGAGACTTTTTAGATGTTTCTCAAACTAGCCAAACAGTTATATTCTGGAGAATAGTACTGCATTTAACATTCGTTGTTTCAGGGTTAATATTTTCACTTATGGAATATATATCTGAGAAAAAATAAGTTTTTTTTTAGAGGTCCGCCAAAAATATAAAAATCCTGGCAGACACTCTTTTAAAAAATAAAAAGAAAGATTGAGGATTATTTTTTTTTTAATTAGTTACACAATATTCTTTGTTTAGCCTCCTTCGTTTCTTTTAGTACAGTTTTTGTACTTAATCCACTTAAAACCATTGTTGATAAATTATGGATAAAAGAGGATGTGGATGGAGGTATTAATCCGAACATTCCTAAAACTATTAAAGTTCCATTTATTTCAATGATTTTATGGTAATTGCTTTTAATTTTATTCAACATGCCTTCACTTAATTTTCTTAATGTAATTAAATCAGTTAATTTGTCGGATAAAAGAGATATATCTGCTACTTCTTTTGCAATATCTGATGAATGCATCATTGAAACAGAAATATCTGCAGCTGCTAATGCAGGTGAATCATTAATTCCATCTCCTACCATTATGACTGTTTTTCCAGTTTCCTTTAATTTGTTGATTATATATGCTTTATCTTCTGGAAGAACCTGTGATCTATATTCTGTGATTCCTAATGTTTTTGCAGTAGTTTTAGCTGCATTTTCACTATCTCCAGTCAACATTATAATATTTTTAATGCCTGATTTTTTAAGTTGGGATATTACATATTTTGATTCTGGGCGTACAGGATCACTGATACATATAATGCCTTCTAATTGTCCTTCAATAGCAAGATATATTATTGAATAGTCTTTTATTTTATCTTCTATGATTTTCTCCTGTTCTCTTGTAATTTTCACATTTTCATCTTCAAATAAGAAGTGTTTACTTCCGATTACAGTGTGCTTGTTTTTGTATTTTGTTGCAATTCCATGTGCAACAATATATTCAACTTCACTATGTTCTTCTTCGTGCTGTAAATTTTCTTCTTCTGCCTGTTTTACAATAGCTCTTGCAATGCTGTGGGCAAAATGTTCTTCGATACATGCAGATATTTTTAAAATCTCTTCACGACTATATTCTCCCATTGATATTACATCAACAACTTTTGGAGAAGCATTAGTTAATGTTCCTGTTTTATCAAAAACTATTGTATCGGCTTTTGCATATTTCTCTAAAAATTTTCCTCCTTTTACCATTATTCTATTGTCTGATGCTTCACGCATAGCAGATATTATAGATAGGGGTGTTGTTAGTTTTATTGCACATGAGAAGTCAACCATTAAAACAGAAAGTGCTTTTGTCGAATCTCTTGTTAGGAGATATGTTATGAATGTTATTAGAAAACTGTATGGGACAATTGAATCGGCTAACTCTTCTGCTTTACTTTGGATATTTGCTTTTAGTTTTTCGGAGTTTTCTATTAAGTTAATAATATTATTGAGTCTGGTTTCATTATTAACAGAATATACCTGAATTATCAGGTTTCCTTCGTCTATTGTTGTTCCTGCATGTACTGTTTTTCCACTACTTTTATAAACGGCTAATGGTTCGCCTGTCATAAATGATTCGTTAACCATTGCTTCTCCAGATATTACTTTACCATCTACTGGAATAACGTTTCCCGTGTATATTTTAATTTTATCTCCTTTTTTTATATCTTCTATATTGCAGGATATTTCATCACCATTTTCTGTTACCTGCCATACAGTATCTATATTTAGAGATAAACTTTCCTTCAAGGTACTTTTTGTTTTTTGAACAGTATATTCTTCAAGTAATTCTGAAATTGAAAGTAAAAACATCATGGAACTGGCAGGTGCAAAATCTTTTTTATATAATGATCCTGCAACTGCCGCACCATCTAAAAGATTAACATCAAATTTAAAGCTTGTTAAGCTATCTAAACCTCTTATTAAAAATTTTATGGAATTATAGATTGTAATGATATTTTTAATAGGTATTGGCAAGAATATTATCATCGTTGCTCTTTTTAAAAGTTTTTTAGATAATTTCAATAGGAATTGATTGGTTAATTCTTTTAATTGTTGTTTTGATGTTGGTTTTTCATCAAACAAATCATTTAGAGTAATATGATTTAATGTGTCTAGTACTTTAGTTCTATCTTGAGGAGTGTTATAATAGATTAAAATACTTCCGTTACGATGGGATGTTGTTACTTTCTTTATAAAATTATTTTTTAAAAGTAATGATGAAAGACCATAACCTTCGGTTTTTGTAAATGCATTTTTTCCAGATATTACTCTTAGTCTGGTGTTTTTATCATATGCAATTTGGTATTTCATGATGGTGCCTTCAACACTTTTTATTTTTCTTCTACATCTGCTTCAACATATATTTCTTTTTGATCTTTTTTACGCACATCTTCAACTATGTCTTCAGCATCATCTTTCATGTTTTGAAAATATTCTTCTGCATCTTTTTTTGCTTCAAACATTTTCGCCATAGCTTGTGTGCAGCTTTTTTTTACTTTTTCAGATTTTATAATTTGATTTCCTATAATTGCTGTAGCTATTCCTCCAGCAAAGATTAGAAGTTTTTTATGTTCGTAGAGTTCATATAATGAATCTTTCATTTTTTATCATCCTTCTTATTTTTAGGTTTACCTAAATTATTTTTAGGTATACCTAAATATATATAATTAATTATATAAACTTTTCCCAGTTCGAATATAATCAAACATTCATAATTTTTTTAGTAAAAATAAATCATTTAAAAATTTAATCAAATTCATGAATATCATTAAAATCAGTTATTAAACTTTTAAATTAAGTTTTGAGTAGGATTTTTATACTTTTGGCGGATGGCCTTGATGAAAAAAATACCAAAATCAGATACTGGAGGAACTAAAAATGCAATTAACATCACTAAACGACTTCAAAGAATACATAAGAATCAAATCAACAAGAATGAAGAGTTCAAGATATAAGAGAAGAAAGAAACAAAATTGAAAAAAATATTGGAATTAGAAAGCATTCCTAAAGAAAACATAATAAAAACAATGGAAAAATAAAATTATTTTAATTCTTTTTTTAGAGGAGTATAAAAATTTACAAAAAAAGATTATACACCTTTTGAATTTGGCCGACACATCAATTTAGAAAAATAAGAAATGAAGAGTATTCTTTTTATACAGTATACTCTTTTATTGTCCAAATTTATTCTATTATATCATTAACAGAATCTATTTTAACATTAAGGCCTCTATTGTCCAGATCTCTTCTGTCATCTACTTTTATGACCGTATAGACTCTGCCTATTCCTTCTTTAAAAACAGCTTCCTGGGCATCAGCTATTGCACTGTATAGTTCATTTAAATTTTCAGCTTCTATTTGTGTTCCCATTCCGGTTAACTGATATTTAAGACCGGAATTTTTGATGGATTGTACGGCTGCTGCTACAAAGTTTTTACATTCACTTGAATTGTTTCCTACAGGTAAAATTGCAAAATCTGCGGTTATCATAATTTTCACATCCTTAATTATATATTTATGTTTTAAATAAAATAACTATGATGACTGTTGTAGATAAAAAAGCCTTTAATGAAAAGATTTTTACAAGAATTAATAATTTAATCGATGAATATAATTTAATCAAAAAGGGTGATGTAATAGCATTGGCATTATCTGGAGGTAAAGACAGTGTTTTAACATTGCATGCTCTTAAAAAATATCAGAATATTGTTGATTTTGATTTAGTGGCAATTTCAGTTGATGAAGGAATTGAAAACTATAGGGGCCACGGTATTGAAACGGCCGTTAAACAGGCAGATGATTTGGATGTTAAATTATATCAAAAATCATTTAAGGAAGCTGAAGGATTTAATCTTGATGATATTTATATGGATTTTAAAAGTGCTTGCATTCCCTGCGGGGTTTTCAGACGTAACATTTTAAATAAAACTGCATATGAATTGGGAGCAGATAAAATTGCAACAGGCCATAATCTGGATGATGAAATTCAGTCATTTTTAATGAGTTTTGCAAGAGGAGATACTATAAAGTTCTCTAAATTCGGACCAGAATTAGATGTGATTCATCCAAAGCTTATTCCAAGAATCAAGCCATTGTGGAACACTCCAGAAAAAGAGGTTGGAATGTGGGCAGTGTTGAATAATATTGATATTCATTTAGATGAATGTCCCTACTCTAAATTGTCCTTAAGATCTAAAATTAAGGGATTTTTAAATGAGGCTGAGGATAAAAATGTTAATGTTAAACAGAATATTATGAAGTCCTTTCAAAAGATTTTAACCTTTGAAAATGATATCAACACTCATCTTAGTGAGTGTAAGGTTTGTGGCCAGCCGACTTCTTCTGAGGTATGCAAGGCCTGTGAAATAAAAAAAGAGATCAACTTACCATATTTATAATTATTAATCATGATAAATTGTAGTAAATTTTAAATATATTCTAACCTATAAATTAACTTTTAAACATAGATTTATGGTGAATATTTTGAAACAATTAGATGATATTATAGTTACAAAAGCAATAATCAAAGAATATATGGATGAATTATTAGACTATACTGAAATGGACGTGGCTATTGGTGGTGGAGGACCATCCGGAGTTACAGCAGGATATTATCTTGCAAAAGCAGGATATAAGGTAGCTTTATTTGAAAGAAAACTTAGTATTGGTGGTGGAATGTGGGGTGGTGGAATGATGTTTAATAAAATCGTTGTTCAACAGCAGGGAAAAAGAATTCTCGATGAATTCGGAATCCAGTCAAAATTATTCCAGGACAACTATTATACAGTAGATGCAATCGAATGTACATCTACACTATGTTCTAAAGCTACCCAGGCAGGCCTTAAAATATTTAATTTAATGTCAATTGAAGATTTAATGGTTCGTGAAAACGGAGTTAACGGAATTGTATTAAACTGGAGTTCCGTTGAAATGTCCGGACTACACATTGATCCGTTAACAGTTAGAGCAGATGCAGTTATTGATGCAACAGGCCATCCAACAGAAATTACAAAAATTGTTGAAAATAAAATGGAAGAAAAGCTAAATACTCCTACAGGCAAAATAATGGGTGAAAAATCAATGTGGGCAGACAGGGCTGAAGAAAAAATATTGGACAATGTAGCTGAAGTGTATCCTGGATTATATGTTACCGGAATGGCAGCTAATGCAGTGTATGGTTCTCAGCGTATGGGTCCAATATTTGGAGGAATGCTTTTATCTGGTGAAGCTGTTGCAAAAAAGGTAATTGAAGATTTGAAAAATAAAAAATAATAAAATTTTCTTTTCTATAAATTCAAACTTCTTTTTTTTTAAAATTTTTTAATAATCATTAAAACATATTGACTTGATATATATTAAATTATATTTTTATAATGATTTTAATAAAAATTATTTTAATCTTTTTAAATCTCGTATTTTTTTATTTTATAGTTGTTAAAGGATATTTTTTCAATAAATTCCCTTATTTTATTAAGTAAATTGGAAATTGTATTATTAAACTAAGTTTACTGATAGTTAAGAGGTATTTAATTATTTATATATTTCAAATGGATATTATAAATTGTCAATTTAATTAGATTAATTTGATAGTAAATTATAATGGTGTAATGTTTGAAGAAAAATCATTTTATATTAATTTTATTGATTTGTTTATTGTCAGTT
>CAYPJH010000260.1:0-3381 GCA_964411035.1 uncultured Methanobrevibacter sp.
GCCCATGAATTAGATGAAATAAATCATGGAAATCATGTTTCTCTTGAAGAATTAAGGGACAATATTATTGATACATTAAATAGTGCTAAAAAATACTTAAACATCGAAAAAGTAATTATTGTTAATGCCCATGGAGGAAATATTCCAATAACTACAGAATTAGCAGATATTGAAGATAAAACAGGTTTAATTGTAATTTTAAACAATAAAATGATTGACAGTGAAGGACCTCATGGAGGAAGCGGGGAGTTATCCATGGCTAAAATTTTAGGCTTCATAAATGAGAATGAAATCGAAAACCAGACAGACTTAGATAAATATGAGGAAGTTGGTCTATATGGATTTAAAAAAGCACGTGAAAATGACCCTAACATTGAAGCAGGTGCAATGGATGTTAAAGAAAACGGTGTTTATGTTGATGAAGTCTACGGAAAACAACTGTTAGAATTAGCAATTAACTCAGTAATTTTTGATACAGAAAAACTACTGGATTTTTAAGATGAAAAAAATAAGAAACATAAAAAAAATAGTTTAAAAACTATTTTTCATTATTGCCATGCTTATTATTTTCTTCACTTCCAGGATTATGATTTTCTCCTGATGGTTCCTGAGAAGAATCTTGAGAATCAGCAGGCTCTTCATGATTATTATTACTATTACTATTACTACTATGATCTGAAACATAATTATCTTCAGATTTAACATCCTGATAGGTAGAATCTGGAATGTCTATAGGATTACTATCCTGATTGTCAGTAGTATTGTTTAAAATATTTGTACTATTATCTTCATTAAAAAGATCCAAATGATAAGTTCCGGTCATAAGTGCACATGCATTAGCTAAACAAAATGCAACAATCGCTATAACAAATACAACAAGAACCGTAGCTGATTTTTTTGACAAAAATATCACCTTAAAATTTTCTAGATATAATATATACTTGTTAATTTATTTAAATATTATTATAAATCAACGTGAAAATTATGAAAACAATAGCTAAAGAAAGTCAAAGCGAAATTAAAATTAAAAAATCCCAGTTTATTTGCAGATTATTTCCAACAAAAACAAAAGCTGAAAGTAAACAGATCATCAAAAAAATATCTGATGAATTTAGTGATGCTACACATAACTGCACTGCATATATAACAGTTGATGGAGAAGGATATGATGATAATGGTGAGCCTAACGGAACTGCAGGCAAACCAATGATTAACGCACTTAGAAAAAATGATCTGCATAATATTACAGCTATTGTTACCCGTTATTTTGGCGGTATAAAATTAGGTGCCGGAGGGCTTGTAAGAGCTTATGGAAAAGCAGTTCTTGAAGCTATTAACAATAGTGCCATTGTTGAGATAGCGCTTTATGATGTTTATACAATAGTTTTTGAATATGTTGATATGAAAACTGTTGAAAAAGAAATACGGGACAATAAATTTGTTATTACAGATAAAATGTTTACAGATAAAGTTAGCTTTGATATTATCAGTGCTAATAATGTTAATGCTATAGAAGTATTTGAAAAATTTTCAGATAAAATCAGTGTTAAATATAAAAATAGAGAGCCAAGAAAAAAGATTGATAATTAATCTTTATTTTTAAAAAAAGAAAAAATAGAAAAAAGTACAATAAAATTAATTATTGTTCTCCGAATTGTTCTTTACCTACACCGCATAATGGACATACCCATGAGTCTGGTAAGTCTTCCCAAGAAGTTCCAGGTTCAACACCGTTTGCTGCATCTCCATTAGCTGGGTCATAAACATATCCACATACTTTACAAATATAAGTTGCCATCATAATCACCTATTCAATTTGTTTAAACATACTTTTAGATGCACCACATAGTGGGCATTTATATGAATCCGGAAAATCTTCAAAATTAGTATCTGGTTCTATTCCCTTATTAGGTTCTCCTGCTTCACTGTCATAAACATATCCACAAATTTCACATTTCCATTTACTCATTTGAATTTCTCCTTATTAGTTTAATTTAATATAAGATTTTATTTAATCATATATAAATTTATAGTTTTTGGACATTGGGTGTCAAGCTAAGGTTTTTTTCTAATTTTGGTGATGCCATGAATAGATAAAAAATTAATTAAACAATATTCTATTTTTTAAATTTAATGCATATTCAATTAAAGTCTATTCTAAAGCATTGCCTATTAAAATCAGATATATAATAAGATAGAAACAAGGATTTAAAACATGTTAGGTACTTTAAGATGGTCAGGCAATGGTTTAATTTTTGCAGGTGTACCAATAGCTAAATAAAATGGCGGGACACTATGAATTACAATTGCACCGGCAGCTACTATTGCACCTTCACAAACTTCAACATTTGATAAAAAAGTAGTATTTCCTCCAATTGAAGCACCTCTTCTAATTCTTGGACCCTGTAAATCATAGTTCACACGAACCGGATATTTATCATTGGTAAAGCAGGCACAGGGACCTATAAATACATTGTCTTCAATTATAGAATTTGTTGGAATGTATACATTTGATTGGATGCTTACATTATCTCCAATTACAACATCCCCTTCAATCACAGTATTTGTTCCAATTAAAACATCATCTCCAATGTTGGTGTTTTCTCTAATTACAACATTGTGTCCTGTTTTAAAATTATTTCCAATAACTACATCATTATAGATAATGGAATTGGATCTGATTATATAATTGTTTCCTATGACTGGAGGCTTAGAACCTTCTTTGTAGTTCACTCCAAATTTTATATTTTCCGATGGCGGGAATGTTGGAATTCGATATTCTCTATGCTCGTTATTAGCATTTACAGTTCCCATAAATTTTACCATTTAAACACTACCTTTTTTTTATTAAAAGATAAAAAACTTAATTGTATAAGTATATAAAAATAGTCTTGTATAAAGTTTACTATTTGTAATGTGGTGAGATATTGTACCTGAAAGAAAATCTTTTAAATCAGATTAATTGCATAAGAGAAGAAATTGGTCATGAAAAAACTGAAATAAATATTAAAGACATTTATTTTGATAAGGATATTAATGAATTATGGATTATAACAGAAGATCGCCCAGATAAATCAGCTATTATTGGTAAAGGCGGTTGGGTTGTCGGAAAGTTAAGAGAAAAGACAAATATTAATAAGATACATGTTGAAAGCTATGGAGATTTTCTTTTAAAACAATACAAATTAAATCTTTCATTGAAAACACTTGCTAAATTTCAAAAAAATATTATTGGAATTAATGAACTTAAAAAATTGATTAATGAAAAAATTGAAAAACTTTATCAATTTGACCTTTCCATATATCTGAAAGAGAATAAAATTGTTGAAAGTGAGAATAATGATGCTATTGTTGCACTTTCCGGTGGAGTAGATAGTAGTT
>CAYPJH010000261.1:0-2146 GCA_964411035.1 uncultured Methanobrevibacter sp.
ATTCCTAAAAGGCCTGCCAAAAATCCTGCGAAGCACCCTCCAATCAATAATAAAAGAATATATATTACTAAATCCATCATATAACCTTATATTTTTTTCAATAATCTTTCTAATTCAATAAATGCAGTTTTCACTGCTTGATTTAGCTAAAATAGACATTCAGTTTGGTTTGCCATCTAAATATTCTAAAAATGTCTTATCTGCTATTTTAATTCCTACAAATTCGTTAACATAAAGATTTGATTCATCCCCATCAATAAGAATTACTTTTTTATTTTCAGATATCTTTTTAGCTATTAATGAAGAGACAGTACTTTTACCGCATCCTCCTCTTCCAGAAATTAAAATCTTACTCATATTAATCACGGATTTTTATTTGTAGTAATAACATATTTATATTTAAATTATTACAAAACAGCTTCAATTGGTCTTTTTTTATTACTTTTATCTAAAACTATTAATAATTACAAGTCATGAATTTTTCCCAATGATTTAACATGTAGGATTTCAAGAGTAAATAGCCCCTTATTATCAATATACTTAATTGTAATTTTATGCAATTGACAATATTTTATTTTAAATGACTTATATTAAAAAATATTTATTTTAAAACATAATTATATGCATTCCATATATTTTAAAATCGTAATATTTAATTATAAAAGTAATTAAAATTTAATTACATGGAAGATATAGCCTGGGGAAGTGAAACACATCTTTCTGATTTTCAATTTTATAATTGTGTCAATGAAAGAGAATACTTAATTGATTTACTTAATGGAACTAGAAATAATTTAGGACCTTCAATTTTAATTTCTGGAAAACGTGGAGTTGGAAAGACCTGTTTAGTTAATAAAGTTTTAGAAGAATTTGAAGACTTTGATATAATTTATACAGATTTTACATGTTCTAATGATTATCAGAATGGGAAATTAACTGAACAGGCTATTGATGAACTTGTAAAATCAAATGAAACATTTACTGATGGAAGTATTGGTAAAATATACATTGTTGATAATTTTCAATTAATTAAGGATATGAAAGATTATAAAGGATTTCTAAAAAAAGTTAAAGGAAATATAAAAACTGAAAATAACATTGCATATATTTTTATTATAACAACATTGGACAATGATGATTTTATTGATGATATTAATGGTATTTACAATGGTATTTTTGAAGGTAAGCTATATCATTTACATTTAAAGGAATTTAACATACATCAAACTAAAGATTATTTATCTTTAAAACTTCCAGAATTATCATTTAAAGATTCTTTTGATGAATTTTATAATTATACTTTAGGCCTCCCTTTATATATCAATACTTTTGCTAAATTACTTCCAAAAAATGTTGACATTACCACAGATAGATTAGATGAAGAATTTAAAAAGGCTTTACCATTACTTGCATCTACTTTAATATCTAAATGGAGTAGTTTAACATTACAGGAAAAAAAGATTTTAACAGAACTTACAACTCCTAAAAAACGTGTTGAAATTGCCAATGCTTTAAATGTTACTTCCGGATCACTTGGAACTCCCTTAAATAATTTAAAATCAAAACAATTAATCACACAAGAAAATAACAAGTATATGGTATCAGAACCTATTTTAATCGCATGGTTGATTAATGAATATAATAAAAAAGGAGTGTGTCCATTTAGAAGATAAAAAACAATTTAAAAGCAATGTTATTAAAATTAAGTAGAAATTATCTGTCAAAATTAATTTCTGATTTTAATAAATAAATTAAAAAACATAAAATTATATAATTTTAAACAAACTAATTATTTATTATTATATAAAATTGAATTAGATTAGCATAATCTCAAAAAACAGATTTAATTTAGGCGAATGCCTCAAGAGTAAAAAAAAAAGAAATATTTGTATAAAATTAATGGAGAATAAATATGAACAATAGAAAATATCATGAAAGAACATTAGAAGTACATGCAGGAGAAGAACATGCAGATCCTACAACAGGAGCAAAAGCAACTCCAATTTATCATACAAGTTCATATGAATTTAAAGACTCAGAAAATGCAAAGCGGTTATATGCCCTTGAAGAAGAAGGCCATATCTACACCCGTATTTCAAATCCAACCAATGAGGTTCTTGAAAAAAGAATAGCTGCAATTGAAAAT
>CAYPJH010000262.1:0-6140 GCA_964411035.1 uncultured Methanobrevibacter sp.
AACAACATCCAATTCACATTCACGGATTGATTCGTTTGAATTTGCAGGATCCATCTGATAACTTTTACGATTCCCAAGGCCCGGTGATGAGCAGGCAGCTTCTCTAAACGGTTCATAAAATGCAGAAGCATATTTTGCAGAATAAGACATGATTGACACATTGTCAAAGCCTGCTTCATCCAATCCTGATCTAATTGCTCTAACTCTACCATCCATCATATCTGACGGCGCTACAATATCTGCACCTGCTTTTGCATGTGATACTGCAACCTTTGTTAAATATTCAAGAGATTCATCATTGCATATTTCCAAACCAAAGTCTGTATCTTCATTTTCAACAATTAATCCGCAGTGCCCATGAGATGTATACTGGCAGAGACAGACATCAGTGATTATTACAAGGTTTGTTTCCTTTTTAAGTAGTTTTACAGCCTTTTGAACTATTCCATCTTCAGCAAATGCAGGAGAGCCTACCTCATCCTTTTCATTCTCTAAAGGCACACCAAATACTATTATTGATTTAAGACCTAATTTTTCCAAATGCTTTGCAAATTCAACACCGGCATCAAGAGAATATCTGAATTCCCCTGGCATAGTGCTAATTTCTTCTTTTTCTCCTTTCTTAAGATCATCCTTAAAAAATATTGGATAAATTAAATCTTCCTTAAAAACTTTTGTTTCACGAACAATAGTTCTTATATTTTCATTTTTTCTAAGTCTTCTCATTCTAGTAATTGGAAAATGCATATTTTCACCATTTAAACTAAGTATTATAATCTAATTAATTTTATATTTAGCTAATATATTATCATCAACACCATAGGGCTTATTTCTATAATATAATTTAGCATGTTCAACAATAAGGCCATGATAGTCTTCATAATCCTTTACTGTACCTTCAAAGTTATCTTCAAATAAAGATTTGATCTTTAAATAGGTTGTATTTTCATCTATATATCCTAAATAACTAAATATTCTTTTTGTATATGCATCTACAACAAATTCCTTCTCGTTATAGGCATAAAGTAAAATTGAGTCAGCAGTTTCATTACCAACTCCCTTTACAGATAAAACTTCTTTTCTTGTAGGCGTTCTGCCATCAAGTGAAATATAAAATTCTGCAATATTTTTTAAATATAATGTTTTTTGATTAAAATAACCTGAAGGCTTTATTAAGTTTTTAAATAACTCCAAATCATCATTGATAAATTTGATAATATTGTGGGGATTGAAATCAGTATGCTTTGACAGATTTTTTAAAGCTTTAACAACACTTGCCCAAGTGGTATTTTGAGTTAAAATTGTCCCCATAATTATTTCAAACCTTTGATTATCATTAGGAGAATCTTGACTTTTAACCTCAAGTGTAGGCCACCAATGACCTTCATTAGGATAGGTCTCTTTCAATGTTCTATAGATATTGTTTATATTCTCCTTAATTTTATCCATACCATCACCTATTTTTCACAAATGATAATCAGATTTTTAAAATATAAATAGTTGATGTTTTTAAAATCACCATAACCATATTTAAAATACCTGAAACAAGGCTAAAAAATAATATAAATGCATATTCGGATAACTAAACCATTAACAGCCACATTAGTTTTCAATAACAAAATCCCAATCAATTCTTTAGAAAATAATTATGATACATTAAATTTAATTTATAATAAACACTAAAATATAAAACAAGAACAGTAATTATCTAAAACTAACATCTATTTTAAAACAAACTCTAAAAAAACTCAAAGCGATAAAACTGTAATAAATTTACTTATATAACAATATTTTTAAACTTGTGATAATATGGCAAATAGGATTGGAGAAATATTTTCTGTTACAAGCTTTGGTGCAAGCCACGGAAAAGCTATTGGTGCTATTGTTGATGGATGTCCTGCTAATTTAAAATTAAATCCAAAAGATATTCAAAAAGAGTTGGATAAAAGAAAGCCTGGAACCAGTGCAGTTACAACACCGCGTAAAGAAGATGATGAAATAGAAATATTATCTGGAATATTTGAAGGTAAAACAGATGGCACACCTATAATGGGGGTTGTTTTTAATAAAAACCAACACTCAAAAGATTACTCTAATTTTAAAAATACTCCTCGACCATCACATGGAGATTATGGTTGGATGTGTAAATATGGAAATTATGACTACAATGGCGGTGGTCGTGGAAGTGGACGTGTAACAATCGGTCATGTTATAGGAGGAGCAATTGCTAAAAAACTTCTAAAAGAATATGATATCAATGTTATTGCCCATGTAACTCAAATTGGAGATATTAAAGCTGAAAAAATAGATTTGAAAAATATTGACAGGAATATTGTCAGATGTGGAGATTCAAAAGCCGCCGAAAAAATGGAAGAATTAATCATTTCCAAAAAAGAGGAAGGAGATTCCGTTGGAGGAATTGTTGAAATAGTTGCAACAGGAGTGCCTGCAGGTATTGGAGAACCTGTTTTTTCAAAACTAGATGGAGAT
Organism: uncultured Methanobrevibacter sp.; assembly: GCA_964411035.1. Lineage (GTDB taxonomy): Archaea > Methanobacteriota > Methanobacteria > Methanobacteriales > Methanobacteriaceae > Methanocatella. Next base: position 2,491 of record CAYPJH010000262.1, read on the forward strand.
ATTGCAAGAGCATTAATGAATATCGGGGCTGTTAAAGGTGTGGAAATAGGATCCGGCTTTAATGCGGCAACAAAATACGGCTCAACCAACAATGATGAATTTTGCCTAAACAATGAACACATAGAAACAAAAACCAATAATTCCGGAGGAATCATTGGAGGCATGAGTAATGGAATGCCGATTATATCAAGAATAGCTATTAAACCAACACCTTCAATTTCAAAATTACAAAACAGTGTCAACATAAAAGAGATGGCTGAAAAAGAAATAGAAATAAAAGGCAGGCATGATCCTTGTATTGCTCCACGAGTAACTGCTGTTGCAGAATCAAGTGTAGCTATCATATTAGCTGACCATATGATTAGATCAGGTTTTATTCACCCTACCAATATAGAAAAATAATTATTTTTTACCTATCTTAAGTTCATCAAACTCATTATTTCTTAAAGAACTTTCATAGGTAGTTCTTCTTTCTCTTTTTGATAATGCTGCCGGAGAAATATTAAGAGAAGATATTAATGAGTATCTTGGATTTCTTTTATCAATTTTTAAAACCATACCGTCAAAAGCAGCCAATGTTTTAACATTTGTTTCGCTTGTAATTCTACGGGCTTCAGCAATAGGGTTTGAATTAAGCATTTTTAAACCAAAATGAGTCATAATAGCTAATTTAGGTTTTATTTTATTAACTAAATTCTGGAAATTGCGAGAACACATATGGCCTCTGATAGTTTTATCCCCTGAACGTAGAACGCTTCCAATAAGAATATCTGCGCCTTTATGGTATTTTAAAAGATCATTGAAGTAAGAAGTATCGGAAGTGTAGGATATTTTAAGATTTCCATCATCTATTTGAAATCCGACACCAGTAGGATCACCATGAATAGTTTTAGTTCCCTTAATTGAAATATCATTAACTTTTCTAACCGTACCTGGCTTTAAAAGAATATTTTCAGATCTGCTTCTATGATAATCAGATACACATGGGCCAAAGCCTTCAAAACCTTCAAATACACTTTGACTCCCCATTATAACTCCCGCTTTTTGAGTCATACCTTTTGTTATTGCTTCTATAAGAATTTCACCATCAGTATAATGGTCTGTATGGGCGTGAGAAATGAATATTCCCGATAAATTCCGTGGATCAAGCCCTAATTGATATGTTCTAACAAGAGCACCAGGTCCCGGATCAACATGATAATTTTTTCCTTTCAAATCATCAATTCTAAAACCGCCAGTCATTCTTCTTTGACTGATTGTAGAAAATCTTCCTCCCCCAGTTCCTAAAAATGTTATTTTCATTTACACCACAAACTAAGCATTACATAAAATTATATTACATTTAAGTGGAGACTGGTCCTTTTTAAGACATAAATTTTCATTTAAAATGACAACTTCATCTCCAATTTTAATATTTTCACTATCACTAAACATTATAACATTTTCACCAGACCCTGCAAGTTTTTTCCAGTTTCCATCATAGGCTGCAACTTTATTGTTTAATTTAACTTCAACCATGTTGCCGTCAACTTTAATAACTTCTCCTACAGAGCCTTCATTCATGATTTTATTAGCCAGTTCTATTTCTCGAGTTTTTTCAAATATATCTTCCTGAAGCTTTTGTCTGAATTTATGCAAGAGCTTTACATCCTTGCGGATTATTTTATTTAAATGGATTTGTGCCTGTGCAGTTGTGTATTTAGGCTGTTTTAATAAAACATCACATTCCCCGCCAACTGTTGGAGTTAATTTAGAAACTTCCTTAATGATTTCTTCAAAGATATCTCCCATAAACTTTAAACTTAAAGAGGATTTCCATTTTTTATTAAGAAGTTTTTCAGCTTCCTGTTTAGCGAACTTGTTTCCGAAGATAATTATTGCCTTATCCCCTTCTCTTTTTGATGTTATTTCAGAACCTATTAATTCAATTATTTGAAATCCGTTAGTTGTTCCGTAAATTCTTTTTCTTTTTGTTTCAAATGCTCCTTTAGAACTTACTTCTCCTCTTAATACATCTTCAATTGTACTTCCTTTGCTGCCATTATTAGAAAGTTTAATGGTCATTTCCAATTCCTGGGCTTTTTTAAACAGCTCTTTATCTGTAGTAATTTTACCTGAATACAGCTGATCTTCTAACTGGGATAAATTATCTTTATTTCCAAAATAAGCTATTTTCCTTTTATCACTTGCCATTACACAACCTTTTTTGCCAACATATGTTATAATTAAACTAATAATATCTTACCTCCTTCCATTTTTTTCCCTTATCATATAATAATATAATCATCCTATAATTTAATACTATTTAAAAAGTGAATTTTTATAAGGTGCAATAAATTGGAAAGATTAAAAAGATTTTTCCCCAATTAGTCAAAGATTCATTGTATAGGTGGGTCAAAGCCACAGAATATACAACAAAATCCATTAGTAAAACATCTGCTATCCACATTATTAACATCACCTGCTGCAACAATAGATATAAATCAAAAACTACCTTACAATCAGAATGTTGAAATCAAACAAAGAAAAAAAAACAGAAGAGCGATGCCAAACAAAGCAGCAAAACATTAACCATTATATGAAAAACAACACTCCACTTATTTCAAATATAACTTTTATGGAAGCTGAATTGGAAAATAATTTCAATAAAATTTTCAACTAACATATATTTATATATAGATAAAAATCTAAATAGATAATTATAATAATTGTTAATTATTTATCATGATAAATTAACAATATATAATAAGAAAAAATGGAGACAAATTTTATGAAAAATCTCAATAAGATATTTAAACCTGATTCTGTAGCTGTAATCGGAGCTTCAGACACTCCTGGAAAAGTAGGTTATATCATTGTATCCAATATGATTTCTGGAGGATATGATGGAAAAATATTTCCAGTAAATCCTAAAGGTGGAGAAATCCAAGGATTAAAAGCATATAAAAATATTAAAGATATTCCAGAGAAGGTTGATTTAGTAATAATGTCCATTCCAGCTGCTTTTGTTAACGATTCTGTTAAAGATTGTGGTGAAGCAGGTGTAGAAAACATGGTTGTAATTAGTGCTGGATTTAAAGAAATTGGCGAAGAAGGTGCGAAATTAGAAGAAGAATTAACAGCACTTGGAGAAAAATACGGAATAAACATAATCGGACCTAACAGTCTCGGAACAACAGATTCCCACACTCCATTAAACACCTCATTTTCACAAATGATGCCTCCTGCAGGTAACATAGCATTTATATCACAAAGTGGAGCTATGATGGTGGCTATTCTTGATTGGAGTGTAACTTCAGGAATAGGATTCAGTAAAGTAATAAGTTTAGGAAATAAAGCTGGAGTAACCGAAATCGAACTGATGAACTACTTAGCTGACGATCCGGAAACTGCTGTAATAATCTGTTATTTAGAATCAATTACAGACGATGAAAACTTTGTAAATGCACTTAGAGAAACTGCAACTAAAAAACCAATAATCGTCCTTAAATCTGGTTCCAGTCAAGCAGGAGCTGCAGCTGCATCATCCCATACCGGTGCATTAGCAGGCAGTGACATTGCATTTGATACAGCATTTAGACAATCCGGAATTTTACGTGTAGAAACAATGGCTGACCTATTCGATTTAGGACTTGCATTCTCCAAAGCAC
>CAYPJH010000263.1:0-1745 GCA_964411035.1 uncultured Methanobrevibacter sp.
TTATAGCTATTCCTTAATGCACTAATAAGAAACTGAAGGCCTATACTCAATGTTAGTTTTAGTCCCTTAAGATCTGCCTCATAATTACAGTTTGCTCTTTAATTATTCTGCTTCTCATTTTCAATTTATGATTAAGACCAACAGTATGCCCTGGAGACTCTAAGTGCTGAGTGGACAGGAATAAACAGAGGACAGCAATTCCTTTGACCAACTGGGCCAGGTGGTCAATACAGATTTTGTTTTGTTTAATTGTAAACAAATCGTTCAGAATTAACACAACAAACACAGGTTACATAAGGAATACACTGTCTATGTTTCAAAAATGCAGACAAGAGTAATATTATAACAGTGTTTCTAATATATTTTGTTTTGATTCCAGCAGTGAGAAACTTCTGAGATCCTGATACTATTATGTACTGTATTAAGAATCACCCATCTTTGTAAAATCTATCTCAAATTAGTGTCAGTTAATTATAATATAACAGAAAATTATGTCAAAAACCCTGATACTTGAGAGGTAAGGTGGCTGCATCACAAATTTATATCTATCGCAACTTTACAGGAAGAAAGAGTTATATTAGACTTTGTTTCAGAGAGAAAGAGAGGGGGATGCTACAAAACAGTAAACACACCTTAAATTATAATTGTGCTGAGTATCACATATGCTTGATCTTAGTGTGAACAATGAACCAGGTTTATAAGATTAAAAGGAGAATATAAGGTTGTGAATTTAAAATCATAAACTGATGGGCAGATATTTATGTGTATGAAAACAAACAGCAAAAACCAGTACATGGCATAGGAAAGTATATTATAGCATTTGTTTTTTATGATCTAAAGAAATAAAATGTGATCAAGTGTCAGATGACAGTGTCATTGTAAAAGTCTTAAGTTTTGGATGCCAATCCAACAATGAGAGATACACTCTCAGCCTGGACTCTTGGGGGAGGGTCTAGGCCCTGCCCTGGATGAAATGACAGACAATGGACACCCCATGGAGGGCCTCATCCTCCCTGGGGAAATGAGGGGATTTTGGGGGGATTGGTGGGAGGGCATAGGAGGAGGGGAGGGAAAAGAAGAGGGACCTGGGATTGACCTGTGAAGCAACCTTGTTTCTAAATTAAATTTAATTTAAAAATAAAAAAAAGATCTCATGGGAACTTGCTGTGCCCGCTGTGCAGCCTGTGTCCGAGAATGTGCAGAGGGTGTACAGAACATTCTTGGCAAAGCAATTCATGAGGAGGAAATGGAAAGCAACAATAAAAGTCTGCAAAAGGAGGAACTACACTAAAGGATAGGCCAATGAAAGAGAAACCAAGTCAAGTTAAAAATCAAAAATAAACCAAAATGAGCAAGAATACAAAACACATTTCAGTAATAACACTGTTGTGAATGACTTAAATTCATCAATTATAAGATATAGACTGGCAGATTGAATTAAAGAAAAAGAACCAACAATATGCTGCCTTCAAGAGACTCATCTCACAGAAAAAGACATCCACAGACTTAAAGAAAAAGGGTGGAGAAAAATGTACCACTCACATGCTCATATCAGATAAAGTGGACTTCAACCAAAGCTAGTGAAAAGAGATAAGAAGGGCATTTCATACTGCTTAAGGAGTTCATATATCAACAAGACATAACAATTATAAATATCTATGCTCCAAATAATGGGGTATCTATGTATGTCAAACAAATCCTCCTCTAATACAAAAATCAAATAGACTACAACACAATAAATACTG
>CAYPJH010000264.1:0-7890 GCA_964411035.1 uncultured Methanobrevibacter sp.
AAAGAGGGAGTTGACCAGGCCCGAATCCATCAGCTCCGTGTCGTAGGTCACGTGGTCGGTCATGTTCCGTTCCTCAAAAAATTTCAAAATCTCTGCTCGCGTATCCATGGATAGTTCCTTCCTTTCCAAGTTCATGATGCCAAGCCGTCCAGCATGGCGATCAGGTCGCTGCCGGTGACGACCGCGGTGAAATCCGCCCCCTCGTCCAGCAGACTGGTTACCATATCGTAGCCGTATTGGATGGAGAATTCCCCCTGGAGGATCAGTCCGTTCTCCACCGCGATGCCCGCGTCCATCCATACCGCATCCGTCTAGTTTGGCTTTTACAGCACGGCAACCGGAATGTTTTCCAAGTACAAGCTGTCTTTTTTGGCCAACTAATTCTGGAATATAAGGTTCGTAAGTTAAAGGTTCTTCAACAACAGCATCTACGTGTATTCCAGATTCATGTCTAAAGACATTTTTACCAACAACAGGCTTATTGTAAGGTATTGGAAGTTCACTTGCTTTTGACACGATTTCAGATAATTCTTTTATATGTTTTGTTCTAAATCCTAAATCTTTTCCGTAAAGTATTTTAAGACTCATTATCAATTCTTCCAATGAAGCATTACCTGCACGTTCTCCAATTCCGTTAACTGTAGTTGAAACAGCATTAGCACCTGCTAAAAGTCCAGCTATTGAGTTTATAACTGCAAGACCAAAATCATTGTGGCAGTGTAGTGCAATATCGACTGTAACATCTTTTCTAAGTTCTTTTAAAAGATAGGTCATACCCTGCGGAGTGATTGCTCCAACGGTATCTGCGATATGTACTCTATCAGCACCGTAGCTTTGTGCTTTGTTATAGATTCTTTTTAGGAAATCCAAATCTGTTCTTGTAGCATCTTCTGCTGAAAATGCTACGAATAAACCATGGTCTTTTGCATATTCAATAGCTTTCATACAAATATTTAAAGCTTCCTGTCGTCCAATATGCATTTTATGTTCTAAATGAATATCAGAAGTTCCCATAAATGTAATAATTCCATCAACATCACATTCAAGAGCCGCATCAATATCTTCGATTTTAGTACGGGCAAGTGAAAGAATCTGAGCATCTAATCCTTCATTTGTTATAGCTTTTACAGATTCTCTTTCTCTTGCAGATACAATTGGAAAACCAGCTTCAATTTGATGTATTCCAAACTGATCTAATTTTTTAGCAATTTCTAGTTTGTCCTCAAGACTAAAACACACTCCAGGGGTTTGTTCACCGTCTCTTAAAGTTGTGTCGTATATTGTAATGTCTTTTGGAAAATTTAATTCAGCTTCTTTATTATAATGACTTATATGATATTTCAAAATTTCACATCTTCTAAATTTAAATTAAAGTATTTAATTTTTATTTTTATATAAACTTCTATAAGTATTATTTTAAATTAACCGTTCATTTGAATCTAATTTTCAAAAAAAATTATATATATTTATGGCGGTATTGTTAGCTGAAAATACATATAAAAAGTAAAATAAGTATGCAATGTATTTTTAATTAGGTTTTTGTTAAAAATATAATGTATAATTTTAAATTAGGCACTAACTTATTGTAAACAATAGTTTAGGTTTATAAATTAGCTGTTTGGCAAATAAACAAATTATTATTATTCACCTTCAAGCAATTCTAAATATGATGTTGTTTCAAAGCCATCTGTGATTTCTATTTTTTCATATAAATCAAAAATGCTTTCTTGAGCTTCTGTATAATCGGTATTGTCCGGAAGAGCTATTTCAATTTCCATATATGGGCAAAGTCCTTCAACATCATCAAGGCTAATTTCGAAATTTTCAAACTTGAAGTACTCTCTGTTTTTTTTAACAGATCTTACTTGTTTAAAGCCGATGCTTTCAAGAATATCTTTAGCTTTCATTGAATCTTCAACATTCATTTCCACTTCTTTACGGGTTTTAGCTTTTTTGTTTATTTTAGGCCCTTTATATGTTATAAAAATGTTTTCTGCATTGTCACTTTTTGTTGTTCTAATTCTTAAAGCCTCATCAGTTTTAGCAAAATCAACAATCGGGCTGTTAAAATAGATATCTTCCTGAAATTCATCTTTAACTTTAACTGCACCAAGTTTTAAAATTTTTTCTTTCATTTCATCAAAATCATCAATTTTTGCTTTAACTTCTACTTCAATCATATTTATCGACCTATACATAAACATACATTTATATACTATTTAAATAATATTATTTATTAGTAAAAATTTAGGATAATTTTTTACTTAACTCATTTTAACAAAGTGAATTGGAGGTTTTAAATTGACCGATGTTGATATCAAAATTGAAAACATTGTAGCTTCTGCAAGTATAGGAAAAGATATTGTTCTTACTGAAATTTCCGAAGCTTTAGAAGGTGTCGAATTTAATCGCGAGCAGTTTCCAGGGTTAGTTTTCAAACTTAAAGATCCAAAAACAGCAGCTTTGATTTTTAGTTCAGGAAAACTCGTTTGTACTGGAGCGAAGTCAATTGATGATTCAAAATTGGCTATTAAAAAAACTGTTGATAAAATGAGGACTATTGACCCAGATATTCCCCATGAGTTTGATATAATAATTCAAAACATTGTGGCTTCTGGTAATTTAGAATCCACATTAAATTTAGAAGCTGTAGCTTTAGAACTTGAAGATACAGAATATGAACCTGAACAGTTCCCAGGATTAGTATATAGATTATCTGATCCTAAAGTAGTTCTTTTATTATTTGGTTCTGGTAAAGTTGTTTGTACTGGAGCTAAAACCCGTGCCGACGCTAAACTTGGTGTCGAACGAGCTTACGACAGATTAAGTGAGCTTGATTTAATATAATTGGTGGTATAGTTGATTAAACTTGTAGTATTTGATTTAGATAATGTTATTATTGATGGTGAAGCAATAGATGAGATAGGAAAATTAGCAAATGTTGAAGATGAAATAGCTGAAATAACTGAAAAAGCTATGCAAGGTGAAATAGACTTTGAAACTTCTATTAAAGATAGAGTCAAACTTCTTGAAGGAACTTCAATTGAAGATATTCAAAAAGTTGCTGATGAACTTCCATTAATGGCCGGAGCTGAAGAAACTGTCAATAATTTAAAAGATGAAGACGTAGATGTAGCTATTATTAGTGGTAGTTTTGATGTAGTGGCAGATGTAATTAAAGAAAAATTAGGTGTTGATTACATTTACACAAACAGTTTCATTGTTGAAGATGGTAAATTAACAGGTGATGTAGAAGGTCCTTTAGTATCTGGTACTAAATTAGATGTTTTAAAAGGACTTGCTGAAGATAAAGGTATTTCTTTAGAGGAAGTTGTAGCTGTTGGTGATGGAGCAAATGATATATCCATGATTGAAGCAGCAGGTACTGGAATTGCATTCAATGCAAAACCTTCTGTTAAAGAAATAGCTGATGTAGTAGTAGAAGATAAAGATTTGAATAAAGTCTTTGAAGAAATTAATAATCAATTAACTGCCGATATTGCTGAAGAAACTGCTGTTGAACAAGAAACTGAAGACGCTGCTGTTGAAGATGTAGAAGTTGAAGAAGCTAGTGAAAACGAAGCTAAAGAAGAAGCTGATGCAGAAGAATCAACTGAAGAAGCAGATGAATCAACTTCAAAACAAAAATCCAAAAAAGAACCTCTTCCAAAATCAGACTTTGTACTTGCTGACACCATGGAAGGTGTTAGACAACAAAAAAATGAAAAAGAAGCTGAAATCTCCAAAATTGCTGATGAAAGAGAAGAGTTCAATGCAATTGCTAAAGAACAACGTCAAATTCGTGATGAATTAAATAATTCATTAAAAGAAAACTTAAACAAAGCTATTGAATTCAGAAACGAACGTAATGAAATCAATAAAGAAGTTGAAAAAGCTAAAAAAGCTCGTAATGATGCTAATAATAAGCTCAAAAACTTAGAATGGTCTTCAGGTAAAAGAAATAAACTTAAGCTTGAAAATGAAATTAAAAAGATTGATAAAATCATCGAAACTCGTGTTTTAGATATTAAAAAAGAAAATCAATTAGTTAAAAATGCAAACGATTTAAGAAAAGAATTAACTAAAATACAAGAAGATGAATCAGTCCAAGGTGAAGCTCAAGAACTTAAAAAATTATCCGAAGAGGAACACGCAAAAGTTATTAAACTTTCTGAATTGGCTCAAGAAGCACATGAAAAAATGCTAGAGTTCTTTAGAAAAACCGATGATATTAGAACTGCTGCAGATGAATCTCATAAAAAATTCATTGAAGCTCGTAAAAATGCAACTGCTAAACATGAAGAATTTAAAGTTGTTTTAAGCGATATTCATGTTATCAACAAAAAATTAGGAACCAACAAACCTAGAAAAAGAAGATCTGATGTTAAATCAGCAGGTTCTAATGGAAATAAAAATAAAGAAGAGAAAGAAAAAGCTAAAAACATTTTTGAAAAATTCAAAAATGGTGGAAAATTATCTACTGAAGAACTTTTACTTTTACAAAAGTATAATATTGCTTAATTTAAGTAATTTCTACTTTTAAATTTTCTTTTTTTTTATTTTTCATTTATTTATTTTTTAAAACTATTTTTTTCATGGTGTTGCTGATGGATAGGGGTTATGCTATTTTAATGTCATTTGCAGTTATTGTTCTTATTGTAGCAGCAGTACTTATTTTAATGTCTCCAGTCAGCACATCTATTGATAATATAAGCGAAGAATCATTATCTAATGGTCAGGATTTTGCAGTTAAACTTACAGAATATGGAATTCCCATTAAAAATCAATCAATTGTTGTAACATTTAAAGATGCTAATAACGAATCTAATTCCATGATTTTAACAACTGATAGTAAGGGCATTGCAAAAATAGTTTTAGGCGGTGTTACTCCTGGAAATTACACTGTTGAATGCAGTTATTCCGGAGACAATGCACACTGTAACACTTCATTAATAACTTCTGTTGAAGTTATAGGTTAAAATATTTTTTTTTAATCCAAAATATTTTTATAATATTAACATGATTATATTATTTAAATAAAACATGTGTGGGCAATTGGTAAAAATGCAAGAAGTAATAATTTGTGAGAAACCTAAATCTGCTGAAAAGATAGCTAAAGCATTAGATTCTAGTGCTAAAGAATATAGATATAATAAGAAAGTTAAATATTGGAAATTAAATCGTGATGGTAAAGATATTGGTGTTTTTTCCGCCGTTGGACACTTGTATACTTTAACTCCGGATAATCAGAAGGATAAAGTAATTTTCAATCTTCACTGGGCTCCAATATATACAACCGATAAAAATAAAAATTACACCAAAGATTACGTTAAAGCTATTGAAAAACATGCCAAAGGCGCAGATAGATATATTCATGCTTGCGATTATGATATTGAAGGTACATTAATTGGATATCATGCTTTAAAGTTTGGTTGTGGTAATGATTCACTTAATAGGGCTTCCCGTATGAAATTTTCTACTTTAACTAAAAAAGATATTGTTGAAGCATATGAAAATCAAATTGATATAGATAAAGCACAGGTTGATAGCGGAACCGCAAGACATGTATTGGATTATTATTTTGGTGTTAATATATCTAAGGCATTAGTGAAATCTGTAAGATCTTATAATAGAAGATTTATTTCATTATCTGCAGGTAGAGTTCAAACACCAGCTCTTTCTATTTTAGTTGACAGGGAAAAAGAAATCAAGGAGTTTATTCCAGAACCTTACTGGTTAATTAAAGCCAAACTTGATTGTGATGAAATAATTGCAGATCATGTAGAAGGCAAAATCTTTGATAAAGCTCGTGCTGAGGAGATATTCAATAAGTGTCAGGGTAAAAACGGTGTTGTTGATTCTATCAGATTGACTAATAGCGCTACTAAACCTCCAGTTCCTTTTAACTTAGGAGGTCTCCAAGGAGAAGCCCATACTCTCTTTGGATTTTCACCTAAAAAAACTCAAAATATTGCTCAAAATCTTTATACTGCAGGATTTACTTCCTATCCTCGTACTAGCTCTCAAAAACTTCCGGAAAGTCTGGATTTTAAAAATATTTTTAATCAATTAAAAGGCAATTCAGAGTTTAAAAAACACATTGATCAACTTCCAAATAAATTAAAACCTAATGAAGGTAAAAAAGAGGATGCAGCACACCCTGCAATACATCCTACTGGAATTTTACCTGAAAAATTAGATAAAGATGAAAAGAGAATTTATGATTTAATTGTTTATAGATTTATTTCAGTATTTTTTGAAGAAGCCAAATTTGAAACAATGAGTACTAAAATAGATATTGCAAATGAATTATTTTCATTTAAACGAAGAAGAGTAACTCATAAAGGTTGGATGGAACATTATCCATATAGAAATATTGATAATGAAATATTTCCGGATGTTAAAAAAGGGGAAGATATTGTAGTTAATGAGATTATATCTGAAGAAAAGGAAACTAAACCGCCGGCAAGATATAATGAAGCATCAATTATTCGTGAATTGGAAAAAAGGCAATTGGGTACGAAAGCTACACGTGCAGATATTATAGCTAAACTATATGATAGAAAATATATATCTGGACGTCAAATTGAAGTTAATCAGCTTGGAGTAAATATTATAAGTACTTTATCTGAACACTCAAATAATTTAACTAGTGAAGAATTAACCCGTGAACTTGAAATTAAGCTTGAAGGGATAAATACTAATAAACTCACTAAATCCAAAGTTATTGAAGAAGGTAAAGCTGATGTCATAACTATTTTGGATAATATTGAGAAAAATGAAAAGGAGATAGGTTCTAAAATTTATCATGGCCATCATGAAAGCAATATTGTCTGTGACTGTAAGTGCGGTGGAAAACTTATTAAAAGATATTCTCCTAAAACAAAACAAAACTTTGTTGGGTGTACGAATTATCCGGATTGTAATATTGCTTATTCCCTTCCAAAAGGAGCAAGATTTTTAAAACAAACTTGTGAGAAATGTGGCCTTCCTATGATTTCTTATGGAAGTAAACCTCCTAGACATGCTTGTCTTGATCCTAATTGTGGAAAAGAAAAGATTAAATCTTCTGAAATGGAATCTCTTGGTAAATGTCCTGAGTGTGGGGGAGATCTTATTAAACGTTCAGGAAGATATGGTGATTTTGTAGGATGTAAATCATTCCCTAAATGTAAATTTACTTCTTCAATTAAAGATTTGGATAGTAAACTGAAAAAATCTCAGGAAGATTAATTATCTGTTTTAAAAGTTGTATTCTGTATTATTAATTAGGTGTAGTTAATATATAGGATGGAACTTCTCATTTTTTTTTATTTGATATACTCTAATTATTTTTTTGATTGGGTTAGCTATGGCAATATTCGGATTTTACAGACTGTTGCAGTTTAAATATTTATTTTAAAATAAGAAATAATATTTTTTTTAATTCTAATTAATTTATTTAAATATTAAAAAATTTAGATTATTGAAAATTACATCTTTAAAAGTACCCAAATACAAATACTTAATAAGGTTAAAAATGATATATAATTCAATAGAGATATTTTTTATAAGATATCTTTATTTCGATTATTTTAAAAATTTAATCTGTTTATGTTATTTTATATTTTTAAATAGCATATTTTTTATACGAAATAAAAGAGGATTTCAATGAACAAAAAAACGATATTAACAATAGGTAAATCAATAATTCTTATTTTGATTCTATTAGCTGTTGTTTTTGCATTAAGAGCTCCTGCAGCGGATCTTAATTATCTTCCTAATGAAATTAAGGCAGATTATGTTGATGCTCAGGGTCTTCCTTATTTTAGTGAAATGGACTCCTATTATAACTTTAGATTGTCAGAAAACTATATTGATCATGGGCATGTTGGAGATGAATTAGTTAAT
>CAYPJH010000265.1:0-1526 GCA_964411035.1 uncultured Methanobrevibacter sp.
AATATATTATAAGTTAATATTGGAGGAAATAAATGCTTCTATTAATAAGTCCGATAAATCATGAAGAGGCTCTAGAATCAATTAAAGGCGGAGCAGATATTGTTGATGTAAAAAATCCTAAAGAAGGTTCTTTAGGTGCTAATTTCCCATGGGTTATTAAGGAAATTAGAGAACTAACTCCTGAAGATAAACTTGTAAGCGCTACATTGGGAGATGTGCCTTACAAACCAGGAACTGTTTCTCTTGCAGCAATGGGTGCTCATGTATCAGGAGCAGATTATATTAAAGTAGGATTATATGGAACTAAAAACTATGATGAAGCTGTTGAAGTCATGGAAAACGTTGTTAAAACAGTAAAGGATATTAGTCCTGACACTATTGTTGTAGCTGCAGGTTATGCTGATGCTCATAGAGTAGGTGCAGTTAGTCCTATGGAAATACCAAAAGTAGCTAAAGATGCTAATTGTGATTTAGCTATGTTGGATACTGCAATTAAAGATGGTAAAACATTATTTGATTTTTTAGATATGGATCAGCTTAAAGAATTTGTAGATGAAGCACATAACTATGGAATTAAAACTGCACTTGCAGGATCTGTTAAAAAAGATCAATTAAAACCATTATATGACATTGGCTGTGATGTTGTTGGTATAAGAGGTGCTGCATGTGTTGGTGGAGATAGAAATACCGGCCATATTCATCATACTGCTGTAGCTGAACTTAAAGAATTATGCGATTCATTTGGAAAATAGATAGGTGATAAAATGTTTTCAAAAAAAGTCCAGGAAGCCCCAGTGGCATATACTTTTGATGATTTTTTACTTACTCCTAATGCAAGCTATGTTGAGCCTAAAGATGTAAATACGGAAGTTAGTTTATCAGAAAAAATTAAACTTAACATTCCTGTATTAAGTGCAGCTATGGATACTGTAACTGAAGCTGAACTAGCTATTGCAATGGCTCAAGAGGGTGGTATTGGAGTAATCCACAGGAATATTACTCAAGAAAGACAAGTAGAAGAAGTTAGAAAGGTTAAGGAAGCTGAAGAAATAACAATTAGGGATGTAGTAACAATTACCCCTGATTCAACAATCCTTGACGTACAGCAAAAGATGAATGATGAATTAATTAGTGGTTTGCCTGTAATGGATGGGGATGAAATTATTGGAATCATATCTAAAAGAGATATAAGGCCGGTAATTAAAAAAGGACAGGAAAAAACTGTTAAAGACATTATGACATCAGATGTTGTAACTATAGAAGAACCAATAACTGCTGAAGAAGCATTAAACATTGCTTATGAAAATAAAGTTGAAAGACTTCCGGTTCTTCGTGAAGGAAAACTTGTTGGAATCATTACAATTAAAGATATTTTAAATCAATCACAATATCCGAATGCAGCTCGTGACAGTGAAGGAAACTTTTTAGTAGCAGCTGCTTGTGGACCATTTGATCTTGACCGTGCAATGGCACTTGATGAAGCAGGTGCTGATATTATATCTATTGATTGTGCACATGCTCACAAT
>CAYPJH010000266.1:0-2907 GCA_964411035.1 uncultured Methanobrevibacter sp.
GAAAATGTAGCTATTGATTTTAAACTGATTTGGATGGACAGCAATAAATTGCAAACCTCACTTCAAATTAGAATTTTCAGTGAGGATTTCTAATGGAAAGTAATTGCTGACAATAAGAAATGACAAATTACTAATTACTTAGTTCAATTAGACTTTTATGCCTTTGGTCCTAAGTGGCAAGCATACAGCAACTCTTGCACTTTTATAACAATTAATGACACTAAAACTATTTAAACTGCCAACAGATGTGAGTAAGAAGATATGAATTGAAACTTACTTAATTTACATGCTATCCCTATTTTATATTAAGTAAATGGTGTTTAATTTTTATGCTGCAATTAAATATTACTGGTACAGTGCAATTTTCACAGATCTTCAAAGGGAAAAATATAACTGTTCAAAAGCTGGTCAGTGTTAATACTCCCTTTTCTCTTATCACAGCAGTATTTCTCTTTAGAAGATTCTTAGAGTATGAATTTCTATCTATACTATAGATATAACTGCAGTTGTACATCAGTGTTAATTGAATAGCTGTACTTCTGCTTTTTGTTTTTTCTTCTTTATTGTCTATTCTGTTCATCTTTAATTTCCTAATGATCTATTCAGAATCCATATATTTTCTGCTTCCCTTCTTTCCCATGAGGCTAATTCAGGTGTATAAAAGATTTTGTATAAGTTCAGCTCAATTTACTGTGTCTGCACTGATATCTTCTGGTTATAGCATACAGAGAACTTAATTTGGCATTCCCAGTGCTATAATTTTTGGTTA
Source organism: uncultured Methanobrevibacter sp. (assembly GCA_964411035.1). Lineage (GTDB taxonomy): Archaea > Methanobacteriota > Methanobacteria > Methanobacteriales > Methanobacteriaceae > Methanocatella. The sequence goes on from CAYPJH010000266.1 coordinate 770, forward strand.
TTTTGAATTATTATATTATAAATATAATATATATATATAAATAAAAATATTATATATTTGCAAATATAGAATTTAAAAAATTGTTTCCAGTTATAATCAGAAAGATTTTTGTTTTCTTAGTGGGTCAGCAGGTGAATAGACTAATGCAGATGCATGTAGAGTAAAAAAATGAGAAAGGCAAGGCTCCAATTATGTTTGTAATGATAAATTTCCTGATTAAGACTTTAAATATATTTATTCTTTTTTCAAAGCATGTAAAAAACCTGTTCATCTGTGAAAGGAAAATAAAAATTCTGATCAGTACTGAGGCAATTCACTTTGTACCTTGTGCTTACAGAGTAAGGAAAATGTTTTTAGGTAACTAATCCAGCCATAAAAAGAAACACAAAAGGATGTTATAGAAAAACAAAATAAAAAATACAATTAAAGACTTTCAAATCAACCCATATCTAAGCAAAGAATTGAGTCAAAGATAAAAAAGTTAAACTGGCTATTATTGTCCACTGGGAGTTTCTTTACCCCATAAGATTCTGCATGTGTCACTAGGAGTTCAGGCATGAGGTACTTCATTACTTTTCTCAGTGTTTTGAAGAAGACTGCGAACATCCCATTAATTTCAAATTAAATGTATTTTTCTTATACTTAGTACTAGCTGTTTAAGATGGCATGTGTTTTGTCCTATTGCTACTAAGAGTTAATTGTAATTGGGTGAACAGAAATATTTTTATTCAACTGACCAGTAAGCAAAAGGGAAAATGTAAATATGTCTTGTTTTATCATATGAATGCAGGCATGGGGCAATTGAGTGACCCTAAGACTTAAGAAGAAACAGATTACTAGTGCTTTCTCCAGGGCTTTTACTTGATTTTTGCATTTCTTCCCCCCCCTCACATCTGAGCAATTAAGCTGTTGTTTAGAAACAACATAGGAAACTAGTTCCAAATAACCAAGGGGAGTTTTTGGACAAACCTCTGTTGTTTCACCATAGCTGTAGTTTTCTTTTCTCATGAGCTCTGTGAACTTTAAGGGCTAGAAATATAACAGAGCATGTACTAGATAATAGAGGAAAAAGGAAAAGCTTAGGCAGGGGGTAGGAGGCCTGGGCAGGGACAGGAAAGAAAGACTTTCACAAGTCACAAGAAAAATGGCACTGGCATTTTGCCTAAAAAAAGATAACGTAGGAAAGAGGCAGTAGCAGCGATGGACTTAGCAAGTATATTTAGAGCAAGAATGATAGGAAGAAAGAAGTGGCCTAATTAGAAGAGAGGGAAAGGGAAAGAAATGGAGGGGGACAGGGACACTGACAGAGTGAGAGGGAGAAGGAGAGGCAGAAAAAGAGGGAGAGGGAGCAGGAGCAGGTGCCGAGGAAATGTCAGGGAAGAAAATAAAACAAAAATCAGAAAGCAAAGGACCTAGGGAAATTAGCAAAACACCACTTGAATCTAAGGATATATCTTTACTGGAGTCACAGTGCACCAGGAGAACAGGATCTTTTAGATGATTTAAACATCCAAGGAAGGAATAATTTCCTTCCTGTTTTCTATCATTATCATTAAGACACAAACAACAGAGAGTGTCACTTTGTCAATCTAGATTTTTTTTTTTCTTTTTGGTGGTTATATAAGGAATTGAAAGGTGTATACTATCTTCAGGAAATACATAAAAATGCCATAGACCTACTTGCATAAGATTTGTTTTATGTATTTTGTCTGACCTGTGTTTTGTACTCAATGAAATTTTGAGGTTTTTAGACTCTAAGAATTTTGAACACAATCACTTTTTATATAGGCAAGCATGTTAAATTACTCCAAAGGTTTTGAAAGAATTGTGGGGCATATATTTTCTTAGTTTGGGTTTTTTCTTTTTTTAACTTAATTTTTAAATTTGTTTTAGTCAGTTACACATGACTATAGAATGCATTTATGCATTTTGATATATCATACATAGTTGGATATAACTTCTCATTTTTCTGAGTGTACATGTTGCAGAATTATATTGGTCATGTAGTCACATATACACATACAGTAATAATGTCTGTTTATTTCTACTATCTTTCCTATCCCCACATTCCCTCCCTTCCCCTCCCATCACATCCCTCCACCTAATAATCTAAGGTAATGCTATTCTTCTCTAGTGCC
>CAYPJH010000267.1:0-2385 GCA_964411035.1 uncultured Methanobrevibacter sp.
CTAATCGAATACCATCTTTTAGTACATTGCTTAAAAAGGGATAATCTTTTGTCCTATTAAAATCTTCTTCGCTCATTAATCTTGGAGATATAACTTCATCCTTTTCAAAAATTATATCTATAGCTATTTTATGAATTTCACTTTTGATTTTATCTGCAATTTGAGATACTATTAAAATATCAATGTCCGATTCATCATGGTCATCCCCACGGGCAACTGAACCAAACAGCATGATCAATTTAATATCATCAGATTTAATAGTATTTGCAAATTCTTTAGCTATTTCAATCCTATCATACATAAAAATCACCATTAAGACTTAATGATATTGCTTATTATAAAAAAGAAAATGTTTTTGGAGGTATGAATATTACATCATCTTCCTTTTCAATAACATCTGTTTTATTTGAAACTACTATGCCATAGTCTGCATCATATCTGTTTATTGCCTTTTTTACCTGTTTTCTTGTTTTGCTGCCGATTCCAGATTCTATAGGTATTGCATTTCCAAATAACTTTTTAACAATGAAATCAACACCACCCTTTTGAGAATCATAATACACATTGAAATCAAATGCAGAATTGCTGTTTTCTAGATTGAAAAGGTTTGATGCAATTTGGTTTTCAAGTAGCATTCCTTCATATTCGCTTTGTGAACCTGCAGAATTTCCGAATTTTCTATTTATGCAGTTTCTTATGCTTGGTGTTGCGAAATTATATTTCCATGGTTTTTTAACCTTTTTTGAAGCACCGCCATATGCTTCACTATGAAATATCAGTTGCGTCTTCTCCAAAGTATTGATTATATTGTTGATGGATGTTTTGCTGCAGTTTAGGTAATTTGACAGTTTATCGTGAGATATTTCTCCCGGCTTTTGTGATGCCAAATATACCAGTGTCCTGTAGGTTAAGTTTTGATTGTTCTTGTTTAAATTGAAAACATTAACCATATCTATCGTTATAACCTTGGAGATTATTGACCATAGTTTGGATATGATAATATCTTCAAATTTGATGTTGAATGTTGCCGGAAACCCACCGTAATTTAGATACATATTCCAATCGTTTAAAGGATAAGTATTAAGACTTAATAGTTCCTTTTGGACTTTTGATTCCTTTTCCTGTGCCTTTTCAACTTCACCCGTAAATATCAAATTGAATAAATCTTTTTGAATGTCTGTCCGGTAGCCGTATTTTAGTTTTAAGTGTTCTGTATAATTTAAGGGCATTACCGGCAATACATTAAGTCTTCTTGCAGCATCAGGATTATAATTCAAGTGAAGAAATGATGAACCTGTCAATATCAAAAAGATGTAAGGTGATTCATCATAGATTATTTTACCGTTTAAAGCCCAATTCTTATCAAAATGGGCTTCATCAATGAAAATGAAAACCGGCTTGTCCAAAAGGACGGGAGTTGTGTTGTGAATTTTATCCAGATAGATTTCTATTATCTTTTTAATATCGCTTTCTCCTGCAAAATTTGTGGTTTCACATGAAATGTATAATAGGTCATTGGAATTGATGTTCTTTTCCTTTAACAGATATTCATAGCATTGAAATAGAATTGTTGTTTTTCCAACACCTCTGATTCCTGGCAAAACAAAATATCTTTCTTCAGATTCTCCATTTAAAAAACAGTCTATCATTAACTTAAGTTTGCCTAATTCATATTTGCTATTGAATTCAATGCCATCATATGAAAGTTTCCTATTTAAAACCATAGGAACTTCAGACAGCTGCTTTTGTATATAATTATAGATTACATCCTCCATATCACTCATTCCTTTTTTCACATAATGACAGTTGTTTATAAATTATAAACATTCTTATATAAAAACTTGTTCATAAATAAAAAACATTACTATATAAATAAGTGTTCTTAAATTGCAAACACAAAAATTTGATGAAAAAAGCTATTTTGATGATTAATTATGAAAAAAATGATTATAAAAATTATTATTTGATTTATCAAATATTTAAGTATTAATATTATATGAAAATAAGCAAATATTATTCTTAATTTAAAAAATTACAATATTAAAACAATATTTTCCTATATGTAATTTTAAACAAGGAATAGAAATTATTATAACCAAATCACAATTTATCTTCGAGACATCAATCTCACCAGACATCAACTTAGGAAGTAATGTATCTCTTAATTTTTGTAATTCAATTATTTCAAGTTGATTATATTTAATTTTTTCAAATATTGGTTTTATAACATTATTAAATTTATTCATCTCTTCTTTTAGAGGTATTGCTACTTTAATTTTTGAAAATTCATTTTTATTAAGATTTAAAGTTGTACTTCCTCCTGATCCCAATACTTTAATATATTCAGATAGTTCTTCTAAATACAAATACATGAAATAAGGACTT
>CAYPJH010000268.1:0-3321 GCA_964411035.1 uncultured Methanobrevibacter sp.
ATGATTATTTTATTAACCTATGTAGTAGTTTAAATAAGATTAAAAATTTTAAATACTTATGAGGTGTAGAAATGAAAGATAAAATTTTAGAAGGTACAACAACCGTTGGAATTACGTGTGAAGATGGTGTTGTATTTGCAAGCGAAAGAAGAGCAAGTATGGGAAATCTTGTTGCTCATAAAGTTGCTGAAAAAATATTCAGAATAAATGATCATATAGTTACAACTATAGCAGGCTCTGTAGGAGATGCACAAAGTTTAATGAAAATTATCGATGCTGAAGTATCATTATATGAAATGAGAAACAATTCAAAAATCTCAGTAAAATCTGCTGCATCATTGACTGCGAATATTTTACGTTCAGGGCCAATGTATGTTCAAACATTACTTGGAGGCGTTGATGATAATGGACCTTCATTATATTCTCTTGATCCAGCAGGAGGTATGATTAAAGATACATACATCTCAACCGGATCAGGCTCAATTGTAGCATACGGAGTATTGGAAGATAGATTTAAAGAAAATATTAAAGTAGAAGAAGGTCTTGAAATAGCTGTAAGAGCCATAAAAGCAGCGGCTGAACGTGACACATATTCCGGAAATGGATATCTTGTTGCTAAAGTAGATAAAAATGGCTTTGAAATGTTAGATGAAGAAAAAGTTAATAAGATATTAGAAAAAATTGAAAACTAATTTTTCATAACTAACTATTTTTTTATATAACTGTGTAAATAGAGTTATGATTTAAACTTATTATAGCTTTATAGCTTTCATAGCTACTATCTTTACACAACTTTTTTTTGAAGGGATTATATGACTTCAGAGAGTTTAAATGAAATTAAAAAGACAATAATAGGTAGATTACCAAAGGATGCTAATGTTAGTAAAGTAGAATATGAAGGTCCTGCAGTGGTTGCCTACACTAAAAATCCACAGATTATAACTGAACACGGGGATGAAATAAGAAAATTAGCAAAAGATTTGAGAAAAAGGATTATTATTCGTTCTGATAAATCTGTTTTAATGGATCCTGAAAAAACAATTGATAAAGTAGTTGAAATTGTTCCTGAAGGTGCTGAAATAACTGATATTTACTTTGACACGGTTACTCGTGAAGTAGTGATTACTGCTAAAAAACCGGGACTTGTAATTGGAAAATATGGTGCAACATCCAGAAATATTGTTAAAAATACAGGATGGGCACCAAAAATATTAAGAACCCCTCCTATAAGTTCAGAAATCATTGGTAAAATAAGAAACACCTTGAAAAACCATACCAAAGAACGTAAAAAAATGCTTTTAAATTTAGGTCAAAAAATCCATCAGGACGGAAAATATCCTAATGATTGGGCTCGTGTTTCATCAATGGGAGGATTTAAAGAAGTAGGTCGTTCTTCAATGCTTTTACAAACTCCAAATAGTCGAGTTTTACTTGATTGTGGAGTTAATGTAGCTGCAAATGATAATAAAAACGCATTTCCTTATTTAAATATTCCTGAATTTTCAATGGAAGATTTGGATGCTGTTATCATATCACATGCACATCTTGACCATTGCGGATTTGTTCCTTACCTTTATCATTATGGTTATGAAGGTCCAATCTACTGTACAACAGCTACAAGAGATTTAATGACACTTCTACAATTAGACCATATTGATATAGCTCACAGAGAAGATAATCCTCTGCCGTTTAACAGGAAACATGTACAACAGTCAATCAAAAACACTATAACTCTTGATTATGGTGAAGTAACTGATATTTCCCCGGATATAAGGCTAACATTACATAATGCAGGTCACATTCTAGGTTCTGCAATGTCCCATATGCATATTGGTGATGGTTCACACAACCTGGTATACACAGGAGACTTTAAGTATGAAAGAAGCAGATTGCTTGAACCTGCAACTACAAGATTCCCACGTTCTGAAACTATAATTATGGAAAGTACATATGGTGGAAGAGATGACGGTCAGCCATCTAGAAACTCTGCTGAAAAAGAAATGATGAAAACAATTTATAAAACTTTAAAACGTGGCGGAAAAGTTTTAGTACCTGTATTTGCTGTTGGAAGAGCACAGGAACTTATGGTTGTGCTTGAAGAATATATGAGACATGAGATGATTGATAAAGTACCTATATACATTGATGGAATGATATGGGAAGCAACAGCAATTCACACTGCAAGACCTGAATTTTTAAGTAAAGATTTAAGAGACCAAATATTCCATATGGGCAGAAATCCATTTATATCCGATATGTTTAAAAAGGTTCAAAATATAGATCAAAGAAAAGATATTGTTGAAAGTCCAGAACCTTCAATCATTCTCTCAACATCAGGTATGCTAACTGGAGGAAACTCTGTTGAATACTTTAAATGGTTAAGTGAAGATGAAAGAAACACTTTAATCTTTGTAGGATACCAGTCTGAAGGCTCACTTGGTAGAAGAGTTCAAAAAGGATGGAAAGAAATCCCTCTTGAAGATGAAGGTAAAAATAAAATCTACAATATCAAAATGCAAATTAAAACCATAAATGGATTTAGTGGACATTCCAATAGACATCAGTTGATGGATTATGTTAAAAGGCTTAATCCAAGACCTGATTTAATATTAACTTGCCATGGAGACCCATATAAGGCCGTAGACCTTGCGTCAAGTATCCATAGAAGTTATAAAATTGACACAAAAACACCAACTAATTTAGATAGTGTTAGGATACAATGATTAAAAATAAATAATGAATAAAATAAAATATTAATAAAAAGTGAAATTTTTTTAAAAATTTAATAATGAATAGGTGTTATTAATGGTTACATATTCAGAATCTGGTGTTGATATAGATCTTGAAGCTACTACAGTTAATGAACTTGCATCAAAACTCAAATCAACCCTAAAACACAGAGACATAATGACAAACAGCGGCCATTATGCTGCTTTAGTAAGATTAGGTGATAAAGCTATTGCTATGAGTACTGATGGTGTAGGAAGTAAAATTTTAATAGCTGAAATGATGGATAAATATGACACTATAGGAATTGACTGCATAGCTATGGTTGTAAACGACATAATATGTATTGGTGCAGAACCTATTGCATTAGTTGATTATCTTGCAGTTGAAAAACCAGACCCTGAAATAGCTACAGAAATTGCAGAAGGTCTTGTCAAAGGAGCACATGAGTCAAAAATATCAATTATTGGTGGAGAAACTGCATCACTACCTGGAATTATTAAAAATTTTGACCTTGCTGGAACAGGTATTGGATTTGTAGATGCCGATAAAGTCATTGATGGAAAAGATATTAAACCTGGAGATGTATTAATA
>CAYPJH010000269.1:0-14750 GCA_964411035.1 uncultured Methanobrevibacter sp.
AGTTCTTGGTTAATTCTACAGTACTTTCTTTTTTTGCATTATTAATTATATTTTGAAGTTCTGTAAAAGAACCTGGGCCATTATCAGATGTTACATCTACAGATGATGGACTGTCTTGACCTAAGTTGATATCTGTATGCACATCCTCGTAATCTGCCACACCTGCAGAAACTGTAGAAATAGATAAAGCACATATTAATACCATTAATATTATGAATATCTTTTTATCCAATTTTTTCCTCCTATTTTAAATTAATTTTTAAAAAATTCGATATAACTACTGTTATATCTATTTATAATTTTATAGGCAATCATATATAAAACATATCACTTATATCCACTAAACCTATCATTTATCTGTGATTATAAAGTCATCATATATTAACAAATGTGACATATAGTTTCAAAAATTCAGGCGATAAATAATAAGTTAATTTTTAATCTGAATTTTTATTTTCTTTTTATTTTTAATTTAAAGCCGTAAAATTTAATTTATTTGAAGAAATTAAATAATTATCATGCTTTTAAAAAATACAAAATCCTAAAAATAGTTTATCTGTTAAATATTTATCTCACAGATTTTATTCCATAATTTGATAAATAATGGAGTAATTTCCATTTTAACGGTGATTAGGATATCTTGTAGATAAAATACATTTTAGTAGTGAAATGTTCATTGTAGGTGGTGTAAATCACAAAAAACTGTTAAAAGGTTTATTATGGAACATGAGTTAATTATTACATACTATCTCAAACAACAACCACAAGTAATGGGATGGAAAACAGCTTTTCAAACATATGAAAAAGAATTATAAAGCAGTGACGGGAATAATGAAGAGATTCCGACTGAAATTACCATTAAAAAAGAAAAATACAAAAATCATCAAAGTTTTTAACAGTACCAATCAGCATACAAACAATTAATTTAAATACTATGAAAAAATAAGTATTTAATGAAATTAAATTATAGGAGATAATTAACATGACAAAAATCGGAGAATTATATAAATGTGAAATTTGCGGAAATGTTGTTGAAGTATTAGATAACGGTGTAGGAGAATTGGTTTGTTGTGGTGAACCAATGAAACTCTTAGAAGCACAAACTGAAGGAGAAGTCGCACCTAAACATGTTCCTGTTGTTGAAAAAGATGGTAATAAAATTCATGTAAAAGTCGGGGAAGTACAACACCCTATGGACGAAGATCATTCTATCAGATTTATTGAATTAAATATTGGTGATAAAAAATTCATCCAAGAATTAAACCCTGGAGAAGTTCCAGAAGCAACTTTTATTGTTGATGAAGAAATTATTGCAGACAATGAAATTATTGTAAGAGAATACTGTAATATTCATGGTCTCTGGAGAAACTAGGTTTTAAGAATTTTTTCTTAAAACTATTTTTATTTTTTTTTAGATTTAAAAAATAATTTACTATATATATTAATATAACTTTTATACATGCTTCTTTTATTATTAAATAATGTTAAAACTCATCATACTTGTTAGGTATTTAACTTAAATTTACCAAGTAAATAAACAAATTAAAATATCTGTTAAAAAACATGATTTTTATCATACTTTTTTATAGTTGATTTATACAAATATAATAAATATTTAAGTTTAATTTTTTATAGGTGTTAAATTAATGATGCAAGATTGTCCAAAATGCAAAGGAAAAGGTTCTATAATTGTAGGATATAAAAAATGTAACAACTGCGATGGAACTGGATATATAGATTCATATAATATGGGAAATCATTTTAAAGGAGTAAACAGTAAAGCTGCTGCAAAATTTGACTTAGGAACCGACCAAGATATTCCTTGTGATGTATGTAATGGAAAAGGACAAATACCCATTATAGAAGACTGTGAATTATGTAATGGGAAAGGAGAAATAAATGTTTGCAGCGAATGCGGAAAACCTATTAACCCTAAATTCAATGTTTGCAAAGAATGTAATCTAAAGATAAAACAGGAAAAAGAGAGAAAAGAGCGTGAAAAAATGGATGTTTATGTTATTGACCCCCTCTGTGAAATGAAAGATATTAATAAGGAATATTTATACAAAGGTAAGATTACACGAGTAGAAAAATATGGGGCTTTTGTTAGTTTAAACAGTAATGTATGGGGTTTAATGAGATGTGATACTTCAGGTTATAAGGTTGGTGAAGAAATAATAGTTCGTATAACATCCATCAAACCAAAAGAACGCAAAATAGATATGGCTCCGGCAATAGCTAATAATTATAAAATTAAAAAACAAACCAAAGAAATAGACAGAACAAAAATTGATGAACTCGACAATAAAATGGGAAAAATAGTTAGGATTGATGGTGAAGTCCTGCAAATACAACAGACCTCCGGTCCAACAATATTTACAATAACAGATGAAACCAGCGTAACATGGGTAGCTGCATTTGATGAAGCAGGAGTTAGAGCTTATCCCGACATTGAAATCGGAGATGTTATTGAAGTTATTGGAGATGTTAATCAGCATGGCGGTAAAACTCAAATTGAAAACAGGAGTTTAACAAAACTTGTTGGTGAAAAACATGATAAATTCAATCAGATTATTGAGGAAGCTTTAGATAAACGTTCAGAACCTGATGATGTTGAATTTTTAGTTAAAAGCCATATTTTAAATAAGCTTAAACCTAAAATGCGTGAAGCAGCTAAAAAGATTAGAAGAGCAATATTGGACGGACGTTCAATTCTTGTACGTCACCACGCTGATGCAGATGGAATTTGTGCCGGTGTAGCTATGGAAAAGGCAGTGATTCCATTAATTGAAGATGTAAATCCAAGCAATGATGCACAATACTATTATTTTAAACGTTCACCAAGTAAAGCGCCATTTTATGAATTGGAAGATGTAGTTAAAGATCTTTCTTTTGCCCTTGAAGATAGGGAAAGACATGGACAGAAATTACCTTTAATTGTACTTTTGGATAATGGTTCAACAGAAGAGGATATTATTTCATTAATGCAGGCCAAAATTTATGATATAGAAATTGTTGTAATTGATCATCATTTCCCTGGAGAACTTCTAACAGAAGAAATAGAAGATAATGAGATTGTAGGAGGAACTGTTGCAGTTGATGAATATGTTGATGTTCATGTAAATCCTTATCTTGTTGGAGGAGATTCCCAATTAACTGCAGGAGCACTTGCAACAGAAGTTGCACATATTATAAATCCTGAAATAAAGGATAAGATTAAACATTTGCCTGCTGTTGCAGCTATTGGAGATCATGCAGATTCCGGTGAAGTTTACCAGTATTTAGATATTGCTAATGAAAAAGGATTTTCTAAAGACCATTTAAGTAAAATTGCTGAGTGTATTGATTTTGAAGCTTATTTCCTTCGTTTTATGAATGGTAGAGGAATAATGGACACAATTCTTGCTATTGACAATATAGATAAACATGAAAAAATGATTGAAGTATTATATAGGGAATATCAAAAAAGAGTAGATTCTCAGCTTCGAGCAGCTCTTCCCAATATTGAAAGGTTCCAATTTAAAAATGGAATATACTTTAATATGATGGATGTTGAAAAGTATGCTCATAAATTCACATTCCCTGCACCGGGTAAAACCTGTGGTTTTGTTCATGACAGTGTTGTAAAGGAGATTGGTGAAGATAAGCCAATTATTACATTAGGCCATGGTCCTGATTTTGGTGTTATTAGAGCAACTGAAGCAGTTAATGAAAAATTTGGGTTTAGTGTAAATACTATTGTTGATGAACTTTCACGTGATATTCCATCTGCAGGTATTGATGGTGGAGGTCATGAATGTGCCGGATCCATTAAGTATATTGAAGGATTAGAGAAAGAGGTTTTAGGTGATTTTGTATCTAAAATTGAAAATATGAAAGAACTTTAATGATAATTATTTTATCATATAATATATTAGGGGGTAAATTTCAAATATTTACTTCCTTTAATTTATTATATTGCTTTTTTTTTTAATTTGATTTAAAATAAATAGATTGATATTGCTTTTTTAAAAATTTTAAAAAGATTAAATAGAAAAAATAAATTTCTATTATTCTTCTTTTTCTTTTATACCATATTTCCTGGCTTCTATTTCATCCTTTTTTTTAATATGGTCTAAAACTTCTTTTCCTGCATTAGTAAGACGATAAAGTCTTCCTTTTCTTACTTCTTCATTAATGCATTCTACAAGTTCTTTTCCTTTTAATTCACTTAATACTTTGGATATATGATTTGTTCGTATACCACTATCTTTTGCAATATTGGTAGGAATTTTAACATCTTCTCCAATAGATTTCACTGTTTTTTCTCTATATTTTGAAATTTGTACATATGAAGTTAATTTTAATAATTCATCGTCATCTTTTGTCATTATATCCATTTCCTATTTTTTTTTAAAGTTGTACATATTTATGATTAAAATATATATGTTACATATTTAATATTATGTAGTTATGAATATATTTATATCAAATGCCAATCATTTATACTTTTTTTAAATACAAGAGTGTCCGTCAAAATTCAAAATTTATTGTTTAAATCAAAAATTAAACTTTAAATTAAGTTTTGAGTAAGATTTTTATATTTTTGATGGATTCTTACAATTTAAAGATAATATTAACTATATTTATTTTATTATTTAAATATTGCCCATTTATTGTTAATAATATATTGCTATTTTCTTTCTGAATTAATTATATAAAAGTATTCAGCCGTATAAATTAAAATTTTAAAAAATAAATTAGCAATACAAAAAAATGGAGGGATTCACTATTTTGTTATTTAAATTTAATTCTTCTGAAAGCGTAGATGAAAGTAAAGAAAGTGAAATTTCAAAATTGCATAAATTTTGACTAAATCAGTATTTATGATAGCTGAAGGTCAGAAATAGAGTAATAATGTAGATAATTATTAATATGCTTCAAATCATTAGGGTTTTGATTACTTTCAGTCAATTTCAATTAATTTGTGTAATTCTTTTTCATCATTTATTGGGGGAAATAATCAAGTTTCAAACTATATTGGGATTAATACGCCAGGAGATGATGATGTTTGCCGTAAAACATGATAAATATATGCCTAAATATTTTAATGCCCTATAAAATGCCGGAACATTCCATTTATCAGTTACAGTTTAATATAATTCAAAAATAATTGTTAAATATTGGTATTTATTTTATTATATGAGACTCTTTATAAAACCATATTTTTTCATTATTTTTCAATAAATTTAATATCAATTAAAACTAAAATCATTAATAATGTTTTTTGATTTAAATGTTAAAGGTAATGATTTTAATAGAAATGTTGAGTTAGCTACACATTTACATAAATATGGCTGGAATCACATTAATTTTTCATACTCTCAGGATGAATTTAAAAAAGCACTGAACTTTAGAGATGAATTAAATAACCAGTTTAAAAATGATTTGACAATTGATTATACCTTAGAGATAAAGCCTAAAAATGTTAATGATATTCGAAAATTTACAGGAAAATATAGGGACAAATGTAATTGTATAACAGTAATAGGCGGGGATTTAAAGGTTAATCGGGCTGCTGTTGAGAATATTCAGGTAGATGTATTATCAAGACCATATTTAAAGAGATTTGACTCTGGATTAAACCAGGTTCTTGCAAAAGAAGCAGTAAATAATAATGTAGCTATTGAATTATGCTTTAATGATATTTTACATAGTTATTTGTCATATAGGTCTAAAATACTAGCTAATTTTAAAGATATATATACAATTTATAATAAATTTGATTTTCCATTAATTTTATCCACAAGATCTGAAAGCATTTTTGATATTAAGTCTCCCCGCGATTTATTCACTTTTTTCAAATCAACAGGATTAACTGAAAGGGATATATGTAAAAGTCAGGAAAGCTGTAAAAATATTTTGGAATTTAATAAAAACAGATCAAACATTATTTTAAAAGGAGTTATGAGGATTGACAATGAAACTTAAGGTTTTGCCACCAACCCTTAGAAAGAATAACCATTATATTGTAGTTGATGTTTACTCTGAAGTTGAAATTACAAAAAATGATTTGGTAAATATTATATGGGATGGATGTATTAGATATTCTGGTGAAGGACAAACTGCTAATTTTAATCTTTGGGTAATGCGATTTAAAAGGGTTTCCTGTAAATTAGAATATTTTTATTATCAAGCTATTATTCGATGCCAGAGAGATTATAAAGATGATGTAAGAGCTGCTTTAACATGTATCAGCCAATATAAATTTAATAGAATTTCCATTATAACAATTGGAGTATCTGGAACTATTAAATCCGGTGAAAATAAATTTTTTCAAAAATAAAATATAAAAGTAACCTTTAGTAAGATTAAAATAGAAAATTTTATATAGTAGAAATTAATATAATAATTAGTGAATTTATGGATATAAAAGAAGATATATTTTAAAAACCAAAAACAGGTATTTAAAATAAAATTATACCATTTCATGGAGATTTGGTTTTAATTTTTAATAAAGAAGTTTTAATTTAACAAAAAAGAGGAATAATATGCAACCTTTACAAAATGCTGGCTATGATAGAGCAATTACTGTATTTAGCCCAGACGGAAGACTTTTCCAAGTCGAATATGCAAGAGAAGCTGTAAAAAGAGGAACTACTTCAGTAGGTATTAAATGTCCTGAAGGAGTAGTTCTAGCTGTAGACAAAAGAACTACATCCCCACTAGTTGAATCAAAATCTATAGAAAAATTATTTAAAATAGATGAACACATTGGTTCAGCAACATCAGGTCTTGTAGCAGATGCAAGAGCACTTGTAGAAAGAGCAAGAGTAGAAGCTCAAATAAACAAAATAACCTACTCCGAACCAATAAGTGTAGAAACACTATCCAAAAAATTATGCGATATGTTACAGATGTACACACAAAATGGTGGAGTAAGACCATTTGGTTCTGCACTTGTTATTGGTGGAATATACAACAACGAATGTAAATTATTTGAAACCGATCCAAGCGGAGCTTTAATAGAATATAAAGCAACAGCAATTGGAGCTGGCAGATCACAAGTAATGGAAGTTTTTGAAAAAGATTATAAAGAAAACATGACAATTGATGAATCAATTGAACTAGCTTTAAATGCAATTAATGAATCAACTGATCATGAAACATCTTCAGATAACGTGGAAATAGCAATAATCACCAAAGAAAATCCAAAATATACTAAAATTAATCAGGAAGAAGTACAAAAATACATTGATGAATTAATTGCTGAAGATGAAGATGAAGATGAAGAAGAAAATGAAGAAGAATAAAATTTATTAAATAATTATTAGGAGATTATTCAATGGTAAACGTAGATGAAGCAATAATAGCTAAACTGGACTCACATGGAGAACATTTTGAAATTTTAGTAGATGCAGACTTAGCAGCAGAATTTCGAAATCCTGATGGGAAAGATGTTGCCATTGAAGATCTTTTGGCAGTAGAAGAAATTTTTAAAGACTCCAAAAAAGGAGATAAAGCTTCTGAAGAAGCTATGAACAAAATTTTCGAAACAACAGATCCCCTTGAAGTTTCAAAATTAATTCTTGAAAGGGGAACTGTACAATTAACTGCTGAGCAGAAAAGAAAAATGCAGGCAGATAAAAGAAAATTAGTTATTAATAAAATTGCTCGCGAGTCCATAAATCCTCAAAATGGACTCCCCCATCCTGTACAAAGAATTGAAAATGCAATGGACGAAGCTAAAGTTAAGGTAGATCCATTTATATCAGTAAATCAACAAGTTCAAACAGCTTTAAAAGCAATTAAACCTTTAATTCCAATAAGATTTGAAAAAGTAAAAATTGCTGTTCGTCTTCCGGGTTCTGCTGCAGGAAATGCATATAATGCAATTCACCCATTTGGAGAAATTTTAAACGAAGAATGGCAACAAGATGGTTCATGGATAGCTATTATTGAAATTCCAGGAGGCCTTCAAGATAAATTTACTTCAAAAATGGCAGAAATTTCAGCAGGTGAAGCAGAAACTAAAGCTATTAAATAAACTTAAAAATGAGGTTTTATAATGATATATGTTGAAAATAAAGAATTAGTTATTCCAGGTCAGATATTGGCTAGTGATGACTATTATGCAGGAAGAGGATCATTTAAAGAGAATGATAAAATATGTTCTTCATTAATGGGCTTTGTCTCTTTAAGAAATAAAAAAATCAGAGTTGTTCCTTTAAAAAGCAAATACATTCCTAAAAAAGGGGATGTAGTTATTGGAAAAGTTAAAGACGTTAAATTTTCAATGTGGGATATTGATATTAACTCACCATACACAGGTATTCTTCCTTCATTCGAAGTATTTGGAAGAGAAAAAAAAGAATTAAGCAAAGTCTTCAATATTGGCGATGTTATATTTTTAAGAGTTATTGATGTTGATGAAGTTAAAAAAGTAAAACTCGGATTAAAAGGAAGAGGTGCAGGTAAGTTTAAAGATGGAATTATTGTAGAATTATCACCAACAAAAGTTCCAAGATTAATTGGTAAAAAAGGTTCCATGATCAACATGATAAAAGAGAAAACTAACTGTAAAATCATTGTTGGTCAAAATGGTCTTGTCTGGGTTAAGGGAGATGATGACATGGAACAACTTACCAAAGAAATCATTGAATTAATAGATAAGGAAGCACACACTTCAGGACTCACAAATAAAATTAAAAATAAGCTATGTTTAGCTATTGACGGTGAACTTCCGCAAGATGAACTGGATCCTGAAGACTATGATGAGGACGGTTTGGAAAAACCAAAACTTCAGGATTTCAGAGAAGAGATAATTGCAGAAGAAAATAAAATCAAGGAAGAAATAGAAAAGAAAAATAAATTAAAAGCTGAAAAAGATGCAAAAAAACTTAAAAAAGAACTGGAATTTTATGATAAATTGGAAGAATTCAAAAAGAAAAACAGATCAAAATCTATTTCACTTGTAAGAGAATCTACAAATTCATTGATTTTAAATAATAAAGATTACTAATGGGGTTATTATAAATGTCAGAAATGATAAGAGAGGATGGAAGGAAGTATAATGAATTGCGTCCTATGAAAATTGAAGCAGGTGTTCTTGAACGTGCTGACGGCTCAGCATATCTTGAAGTTGGCGGAAATAAAATTTTAGTAGCAGTTTACGGACCTAAAGAATCATACATGAGAAGACTATTGGAGCCAAACACTGGAGTAATAAGATGCAGATATAATATGGCACCGTTTTCAGTTGATGAAAGAAAAAGGCCAGGTCCAGATAGACGTTCAACAGAAATCTCAAAAATAACTGCTGATGCTTTAAGGCCTGCTTTAATGCTTGAAAATTATCCACGTTCAATGATTGATATATACATAGAAGTTATTGAAGCTGAAGGTGGAACCCGCTGTGCTGGAATTACTGCCAGTGCTGTTGCATTAGTTGATGCTGGAATTCCGATGAAGGATATTGTTGTTGGATGTGCAGCAGGAAAAGTAAATGATGAAATTGTCCTTGATTTATCAGAAGTAGAAGATAAAGAAGGTCAAGCAGATGTTCCAATAGCTATCATGCCTAGAACTGGTGAAATTACTTTACTTCAAAGTGATGGTAATTTAACTGAAGAAGAATTTGATAAAGCTTTAAATTTAGCTATGGAAGGCTGTATGGAAGTAAGCAAACTTCAAAGAGAAGCTTTAATGAAAAAATATTCTACTGAATGAGGTTATTTTATGACTAATATCACACCAGAAATTACTAAAGAAAGTATTATAAATCTTATAAATAATGATAAAAGAGAAGATAATAGAGAATTGAATGAATACAGGGACATATCTATTGAAACTGATGTAATTTCTAAAGCTGAAGGTTCTGCAAGAGTTAAAATTGGTGGAACTCAAGTAATAGTTGGAGTTAAACCTCAGGTAGGTGCACCGTTTCCAGATACTCCTGATTTAGGGGTTTTGATGACAAACTGTGAAATGCTTCCAATGGCTGATCCTAATTTTGAACCTGGTCCACCAGGAGAAGATTCTATTGAACTTGCACGTGTTACAGATAGGGGAATTCGTGAAAGTGAATTAGTAGATTTAGATAAATTATGTATTGAAGAAGGAAAACACGTTTGGATATTATTTATAGATTTGCATATTATTGATAATTGCGGAAACCTCTTTGATGCAGCAGAACTTGCAATAATGGCTGCGTTAAAATCAACTAAATTACCTGCTGCTACTGTTGTTGATGATGAAGTTGTATTGGATAAAGAAAACTTGATTCCGTTACCAATAAATAAAGAGTTAGCTATGTGTACTTTTGTTAAAATTGGAGATAAAATTGTTTTGGATCCTTCTTTAATTGAAGAAGAAATATCTGATGCACGTTTAAATGTTGGCGTTACCAATCAAGGCAATATCTGCTCTATGCAAAAGGGAGGAACTGAACCTTTTACTAAAGATGAAATTCTTGAATGTGTCAATATTGCAATTTCAAAAACAAAAGAATTAATCGAATATCTTTAAATGTCTTCCGGATAATTTAGATTTCTAAATTCTTTTTCTTTATTATTTATTTTTATATATTTACAGTTAACATTTTCAATTAGGCCTTTTATGTGTAAAATGTCTTTGTTAAGTAGATTAGCTATTTTTACATGATTTTTTTTATGATATATTGAATGTAAAGGTTCTGATGTTTTCACTTTATCATTTTCATCGTTATATGGTACAATACAATCATATTCATCGGATATTTCATTAAATAAGTTATTTATATGGTTTTTTGTAATATATGGGCTGTCACATGGTAGGACCAATGCATAGTCTGTTTCAATATGTTTAAGGCCGGTCATTATGCCTGATAGGGGTCCTTTGTTTTTAATTTCATCTTCTACAAATGTTATTTTATAGTCAAATTCTTTTTCATCAATGAACTTGCGATAATCGTCAATCCTTTTTGAATCATTTAAAACAATTACAGCTTCATCTATTATATTATTTAAAGTAGAAAGTACATGAATAATCATAGGTTTTCCATCAATTTTCATAGATCCTTTATCAGTACCCATTCTTCTACTTTTTCCTCCACATAAAACAATGCAAGTTTTCATTTTAATCACTTATATAAACATCTGTTTCAGGATTAAAAGGATTTGACCTTATTGTTAAAGAACTCATATAAGGATAATGATGATTTAAAAACTGCAGATATTTAACCCATTCATAAGTTAATCTACAATAAACCCTATCAATATCTCCAATTAAATGCTGAAAATCAGTTCCGTCGATTTTATCCAATTCTTCTCTAAGTTCAAGTTCATCATCCAAATGGAATAAAGAAAGTAAAAGATCTGCAAAGCTGTTTTTCTCAATAATATTTGGATTTTCCAATAAATCAATTAAAAAAAGACGTTTCCCATTTAACAATGATTTCAAATCATAAATAAAATCCTGAACTTCAGAGTCACTAAGTTCCGGAGTAAAGGCAACTCCATTTGTTTTTAAATACTTATAGGATTTTTTAAAATCCTTATCATTCCATTTATCAATATTTTTTAACTCATTAATAAATTCTTCATCATGACTATTTACTTTTGAAATCATTTCAAGTAAATCATTGCCGATTTCAGAGAAAAACACTCCTAAAATCATGTCTAGTTTTTCTAAAACAGATTCTTTTTCCTTTTTCCCAATCAAACTTTCAATTACAAGTACAACAACCAGTACATCTATTGGTACAAATGCAGAATCAATAATAATATAAAAGAATACTTTATCAGGTTCATTTAAAAATAAAAATGCAAAGCTATAGAGCAAAACAGATGCAATTACCAATCCTAATCCTAATTTTATTTTCCAAGTTATTTTTACCATTATCTCATCTTTTTTCAGCTGATATGATTGCAATCGGGTTTTCGGCCATCATCATAATTCCACGATCAAGAACCCTGCCTTTTGAGATATTTATTTCCATTATTTTGGGGTTGTAACCTAAATCTTTTAATTTATTGATAGCTTCAACTTTAGTATCTACTAAAATTGCAGTTATAATTATTCTTCCTTTTGAATTTAAATTCAAATCAACTAATTCAAGAATTTCTTCAAGTTCCTTTCCACTTCCCCCAATTACGGCAATATCAATATTATTAATATTTTTTAAAGCATTGGTTCCCTTATCATTGATTAATGTTACTTTTCCATCAATATCGAAGTTTTTAAGATTTTTCTCCGTAAGCATTATTGCTTCTGGATTTGTATCAATTGAAACTACTTCCATAGCTCTTTTTGCAAATTCACAAGTAAATCCTCCAGTTCCACATCCTATATCAACTACCTTATCTGTAAGTTGAGGATTTGTTTTATATAGCACAATAGCTCGTATAGCTTCTTTACTTGGTCCTGGAACATCACAACTTGTAATAAAATCTAAATCATTTAACATTTATTCCCATCTCTTATAAATATCATTTTCAATTTTTAAACTGTCTAAAATTTTTCCAACAATAAAATTGGTTTGATTATCAATTGTTTTGCTTTCACTGTAAAATGCAGGCATTGCAGGCAGAATAATCGCTCCTTCTTTAGATAAACTTAACATATTTTCAATATGGACGGTTCTAAGTGGAGTTTCACGTGGAACAACAATAATTCTTCTACGTTCTTTTAATGCAACATCCGCTACTCTTGTAATAGTATTATCACCATATCCATTTGCAATTGATGATAATGTTTTCATGGAACACGGAACAATTACTAAACTGTCAATTTTAAACGAACCGCTATTTACTGTTGAGGTAAGATCATGAAATTTATAGTAGTTATCTGCAAGATCAATAATCTTATCTATATCCATGCTAAGTTCAGTTTTGATTACAGTTTTAGCAGCATCACTTATTATAAGGCCTGTTTCTATATTTAAATTTTTAAGAGCTTCCAATAATCTAACACCATAAATTATTCCACTGGCTCCAGTTATTCCAACTATTATCATGTTTTAACCTTTTAAAATAGTTTTATCTGATCATAATGTATTCCACTATGTTTATTTCTATTGATTTCCGGCAAATCTAAGAAGTTTTCAATTTTAAACTTTTTAAATTTTTCCTTATCTTCTTTTGGAACATATAAGCTAATATCTGGAATATTGAATCTAGCTTTACTAAGTGCACCTACAATGTTTGAAATTTGATTTAATGGGTAAAGTTTATTGTCAACAGATACCTGTGTTTTCATTTCATCAAAACGGGGATATTCTGCAATATTTAATATAACATAGTCTTTATCTAGATTATAATATTCTGCAATTTCTTCTTCTGCTTTTCTAAGTTGGTTTTGTGTGATTTTATATATTTTTTCCGGATTTTGGAAATTTTCAAGCCTGATTACATGGGCTCTTTTAAAAAAGTTTCTGTTATCCAGTCTTGTCATTATATCTTTAATAAAACCTTCACTATTTCTACAAAAGCTTATTATGTCCGAATCATCATATTTATAAATTTCTTTTTCACTTATTGTATTTTCATTTATCAGTCTTTTAAGGATTCTTCTAAACATTGAGTTAACAATTCGTGTGGTGTGATGCTGATAAACACTGGGGTACATGAAATATCTTGATACCAGTGCTCCTTCAGCTGCCTGCACTCCTTTTAAATCAAGAATCAATGTTTTTTCAAGTTTAAAATTTGATATTAATCTTTCATAATCAATAACACCATATGCCACCCCTGTATAATGTGAGTCTCTTAAAAGATAATCCATTCTATCAACATCTAATTCTCCAGATATTATTGGTCCGAACTGGCCTTCTCCATTTATGATTTCAATAATTTTATTTACATTATATCTTTCTTCTAAAACATCTCTGATTGATGTGTTTTTTATAACATATTTTGTAAGTTTTTCATGTGGAAAAGACAGCACTCCTTCAGATACGTGTGAAAATGGACCATGGCCCAGGTCATGTAATAATGCTGATACTTTTATAAGTTCAATATCCTCTTTATCAAGATTTAACTCTTCAGATAATTTTGATGCTAAATACATGGTGCCTATTGAATGTTCAAACCGTGTGTGGTTTGCTCCGGGAAATATTAAATTTATTAAACCAAGCTGTTTTATTCTTCTTAGTCTTTGAAATTGTACTTGATCCATTATTTTAATTTCAAATTCATTAAAGCTAATATCTCCATAAACACTATCTCTAATAAATTTATTTTTTTCACCCATTCTATCACATACTAACTTTTATATATAATTATATAGTGGCACTATGTTTATTAATATTATAGTAATGTTATTTATTAATTTAAGATTTAAATATTCATTGAGTAAAAGAAACATCCATTATTAAATTAATTTTGGGTTTTTCAATTTAGAATATTATAAAATGATTGTAAAATTCTTTTTATTTATAGATATTATACTTTTTATCAAATATTGGAAACAATAATTTATTATTGTATGATTTTAACAGATTTTTCATGAAATTTCTAAAAATGCTCTTCAGATATTATTTTTTTGGTATACGAAAATTCAACAAAACATTTATATATAATATTAATGAAATTAATATATATCGGAAGTCGGTTACCGTCTTCCGTATTCCAATTAAAATTATTTGAAAATAATAAATTTTCAAAATTATTATTAAAAGATATATTATAAAAAATTTTAAAGAGAAAGATTTATATGGATGTATTTAGTGCAGGTGACACAGCCTGGGTATTGATTTGTACAATACTGGTTTTAATGATGAGTATTCCCGCAGT
>CAYPJH010000270.1:0-1520 GCA_964411035.1 uncultured Methanobrevibacter sp.
TTACTTCTTTGCTATTCAGAATTGACCTCTGTATTCATCTTTATTCATGGTACACAGTACTACATATAGTTGTGGAAGTAACAGTGATGTGGATCGCTTAATCCAACACTACAAAAATATCAAATATCAAGAGCTGACACAACTTTGCCTTAGAGACCACCAGACTGGAGTTTGTCCTGTTGTGTTCAAGAACATTAGAATGTTCATCAATGTTTATGGTTTTAATACTACTGAAGGCTATCACAGTGGCTGGATATGTGCTGAAAGCTGAAGTTTCAAATTTGTTGGTTTTTTTAAACAAAGAAATATTTTAAATAAAGCCTATTTCAAATTGTCTCATAGCAAAAGAATAAAATCTTATTAAGTATTAGTGTCATTATAGTGAAATGAAAATGTTGTTACACTTAATACTGTTTTGATAAATATTAGAGGTTAACCCTAATGTAACAAAAATTAAAATAAAACTTCCATCTAAAGTGTGATATTCAGAGTGCAGTGTATCAGTCCTGACCTAGCAGTGGCTATGTCTCAGCCACAGAAAATCTCTGGTCCTCTCTGAATGTAAATGTGTGGTGCGAGGCTGTGCAGTCAGGAACTGAGTGACTCAACATGAGAAGCAGATGCAAAGGGAATCTTGCCCACCCACAAGCCTATACCCATGTTCAGTCTCGGATTGGATGAGCAGACCTTGACTAGCAGAGTTACTGCTAATGAGTCTTTCTCCAAATGTAACCAGTCAGTAAGCACCCAAAGCACCTTTCACTTCACTAGAATACTTCATAATCAGTTGAAGATACAGCATCCTGGCCTGCGGGAGCCATCCTGTCCTGCTACCCAGAACCAGATGGGTTTGCATGGTGCTGTGTTCTTCAGAACCTGCCTTCATAGCCTGCCATGTGTTGAAGGGGACAGAGGAATGTACAATCCCAGGAGGAATGTACAATCCCAGGTAGAACAGTGTTGGGATGGACTTATGTTAAATAAGTGTATCTTTCTGATTTTTTAAGCAAAATACTCAATTTTCAGCTTATTTTCTAACTTTTATTCCATGGTAATATCAAAAATTGGAAAGTGTTTAACATTAAAACTTCTAATTGCTAATGAGCACTGAGGAAATGGGAGCTATCAGTTAAAATAAAAATAAAGACAAAAGATTTTTCTTGAATATACATATGTGACAGGGTATTAAAAAGCCAGCACCATCTGCTAACTCTAAGGGAGTTAGCTTGTTCACACCACTGCGGCCTTTCTTCATTCAGGGTAGTGTGTTTGCAGCCAACCTCCATGGTGTTGTCTGATGCTAGTCTCCTATCCTGGTAACTGCTGGCCTTTCCTAAAGGTTGTGAGGGAAATGATCTCCCTGTTCAGCCTCCTCTCTAAGAATGGTCCTGTGGATCCTGAGCAGGGCTGACCATCCTTTCCAAAGCACAGATGATTTGCAAGTAACAAGTCAGGTGAAACTGAAAGCAATGGAGTCTAATAAGGCTATTGCTGAACAGTCCCAGGGCTGAATTTATATG
>CAYPJH010000271.1:0-2166 GCA_964411035.1 uncultured Methanobrevibacter sp.
ATGGTAATATGTTATGGAGCTATGATTTTTATAACATATACTCTGATTCAATCCCTTTCAACAATTGTTGAATCTCCGCAGGTATCAGTCATCCTTCCAGGAGTTGACATGCCCGGTTCTACAATTTATGTTCCATTCGCTCAGGGCATTATAGCTCTTGCAACAGTTATCATTATTCATGAGTTCTCCCATGGAATTCTCGCAAGAGCAGAAAAAATCAATATAAAATCCATTGGATTATTGCTGTTTACAATTCTTCCAGGAGCATTTGTTGAACCTGATGAAGAGGAATTGCAAAAATCAAGTAAACTAGCCAGATTAAGAGTTTACGCTGCAGGATCAATGGCAAACATTACACTTGCTGTTGTTGCACTATTAATCTGTTCGGTAATTTCAACAGCTATCATTCCAAATGACTTTTCAGAAAATGGAATTGAAATATCAAGAGTAATTGAAGGGTCTCCTGCAAGCAATGTTCTAAAAGAAGGGATGATTATAGAATCAATTGATAATCAACCAATTTCATCATCAACAGATTATCTAAGTATAATTGCAAACACTTCTCCACATCAGAACCTGTCAATAGTAACAAATCAGGGAGAACATATTTTAGAGCTTGATAAAAATCCAAGCAATGATTCAAGAGGTTTTATTGGAATTCAGGCATCTAAACATTTTGAGATTAATCCAGAGGTTTCTAATGTTTGGGGTAATCAGCTTCCATGGATCTGGTTTGTAATTTTAGACTTATTCCAATGGATCTGCATGTTAAACCTGGGTATAGGATTATTTAATTTACTTCCAGTCAAACCATTTGATGGAGGGCATATGTTTGAGATTCTTTTAAGCTATAAATTAAAGGAAGATACCTATAAGCCTATTGTAAAAGCAGTGTCAATTGTTTTGATTATAATTATTGTTGTAAGTATATTCTACAGCTTTCTATAAAATTTTTACTTATTTTTTTTTATCTTTTAATCATTTAGGTGTTACATTTTCAATACAATATTTGTATAATCATGAAAAAATACATTCTAAAAACAAGATTTATCTTATTTTAATAATTTTAATATTTTTAAAATTAATATACACAATTTACAATGAATTGTTAATAAAACAAAAGATTAATATAATATATTTTCCAATATAATTAGTGTTGATGGCATAATGTTTCACTATAAAAAGCAGTAATTGACAAAATTTTTAGTTAATGCACATTTTTAATCAATGTATGGGAATATAAATTTATTTTCTTGAAAAATTCAATAAACCAATAACAACATCCAATATATGCCATCAACAACTCCTATGGAAAACTGTAATAAATGATTTAGGTAAAATGTATTATTTCCCATTTTATATAAATTTAATTAAACTTTGATCTTTTAAATATGTTTCTAAATCATTTATAAGTTTTCTTAAACATCTAAAAAGATGTTTTTAAAAATTAAGAAATAATTGTTAAGGTGGGAAGTTTAATTGTTATTACATCCCAAAAATAAAAAAAGTTAAGAAAGAAAATTCTTTCTTTAAATCTAGAAGTATCTTTCTAAAATACCTTCTAATATTTTGTAGTGACGGCCTTCGTCTTTAGAACTTTCCATGAAGAAAGTTTCAGCATCTTCAAGATCTTCTTTTCCAGCAAGTTCAGCAGCTTCTCTTTTTTCTGCATTTGCCATTTTTTCTCCTTCTAACATCATTTCTATGTTAGCTTTAAGATCATCACCAATAACAGCATTCATTTCACAGAATCTTGCAGCATGTTCTGCTTCTTCCCAAGCTAATCTTTTAAATACTTCAGCTAATTCCCCATAGCCTGCTCTGGATGCTTGTCTGGACATTGCAAGGTACATACCTACTTCTTGGGTTTCACCCATGAAATTGTTTTGTACTTCTTTTTCTACTCCAGTTCCTTTTGTTGTTCCAATTTTATGTTCATATTTTACCATATTGTCTACCTCCATTTTTATATACATATTTTTGTTTAATCAATTATAAAACTATTTATAATTTTTTACATTCTTCAACTAATTTTTTACCTAACTCGAAGCTGTCGGTATTGTCTTTTTCACTTGGTCTAAATTTAATTTCTTGACTGTCTACAACATCAAATCCGCATTCATCAAGAGATTTTGCAAGTTCTTCAGGAGCTCCTCCTTTTCCACC
>CAYPJH010000272.1:0-4301 GCA_964411035.1 uncultured Methanobrevibacter sp.
GTTGTTTGTAAATTCACTGTTAAAAACAACAAGTGATGCATTATCCAACATAAATATTGCTC
This sequence comes from uncultured Methanobrevibacter sp., assembly GCA_964411035.1. GTDB lineage: Archaea > Methanobacteriota > Methanobacteria > Methanobacteriales > Methanobacteriaceae > Methanocatella. The sequence continues at coordinate 63 of CAYPJH010000272.1, forward strand.
CACCCCAATTTCCATAATTCTCTGTGAATTTAGAGTTATTAACAGATAAATTACAATTATTAGCTAACCTTATTGCTCCACCTACGCCATAACAATAGTTATCAGCAAAATTACAATTAGTTATATTGAGTTTAATATTATTTCCACCCCATATTGCACCACCTTCATGGGCACCAGCTTTATGGTTACTGTCAAAATCACAATTAGTTAAAGTAACATTTAAATTATTTTCAAAATATATTGCTCCACCATAAATTCCCTTATCGTTTGAATTATTTAGGAATTTAGAGTTATTAACAGATAAATTACTATAATTACCTAATCCTATTGCACCACCATACTGCCCATCATTCCCTATGAATCTAGAATTATAAACAGATAAATTAGCATAATTACCTAACTCTATTGCTCCAGCACGTTCATTGTAATAGACAAAATTATCCTTAAAATTACAATTAGTTACAGTAAGTTTAACATTATTTCCACAACATATTGTACCATAAATATCACCATAATTATCAGTAAAATTACAATTAGTTATAATGAATTTAAGATTATTTCCACCAAATATTACTCCATCATGCCCCTTATTTTTTATGAATCTAGAATTAGAAAAAGATAAATCACAATCCTTACCTAACTTTATCACAGCAACACCTTTATCTCCTGCAGTGTTATTATTGAAATCACAATTATTTATAGTAAGTTTAAGATTATCCTCACTGCATATCGCTCCAACATAGTCTCCATAATTATTTGTGAACCTAGAATTGGAAAGAGATAAATCACAATACTTAGCTAAATATATTGCACCAAAACCAACTTCTCTTTCACCCATAGCATTATATCTACGATAGCTACCAGTAAAATTACAATTATTTATAGTGAGCTTAACATTATTTTCAACATATATTGCCCCACCTCTATTTGAACTTCCATTTAAAAAATTAACATTCACAATATTAACAACACACCCCTGTTTAATCTTCATGATTCTTCCTGTTTTATCCATATCTAATGTTGATACAAGATCAGGGTTATCATGTGATCCACCATGTATTGTTATATTTTTATCTACCATTATTTCTTCATCCCTATTCGTTGCTCTGTATATTGTTCCGTTTAAGTATACTATACCGTCATCGACAGCATTTGATACTGCATTTTTCACTGTTGTCCAATCACCAATTAATTCGCCATTACCACTTCCAGCATTCTGACGTTCAGGAGAGGAAGTGATATATTTCATTTCTCTGCTTCCAGCTGCAACACCTTCCGCATTACTTTCATTATCATTTAATGAAATACCATTTACCATATTTTCTTTCTGAATCTCACTTTCTACTAAAACATTAAATTCCACACTATTTTTTGCATATACATTATCGATTGATAGTGAATTTACTTGTAAGTCTGTATTATTAATATTTTCTTCTGCACTTACTACGCTCATGCTTAATATTATTAACAAGACACATGCAAACAATAGTTTGTGTCTATTTACCTTAATCTTTTTCCCCCCTCCCCAATTATTCTTAGGGGTCTAAAAATCAAATATTATATGTCTATTAAAAAGAGCCATATTTTATAATGCATGAAAAAGAACCATGATTAAAAATAAATAACAATTACAAAATAAGTTCTTTCGGTAATATATATTGTTTCATAATATAAAAACTTAATTGATAGGTTATAAATTAGACAAAATTTCAAGCATAAATAAAAAAAAGTATAACTACGCCACAGCACAAGTTAAAATATAAAATAAAGAAATAATAAATGTTAACAAATACATATAAAGCATGAAAAATTAAATATAAACTAAACATGATATTTTTATTATCCAAATAATGAATAAAAGCATGTTAAGAAATAAAAACAGAAATATTAAAAAACTGCTATAAATTAACTAATACATATATATCCTACAAGTAATTTTACTTATAAATTAAGATTGTTTTAAATACTCTGATAAAATGATCATTATAATCTGCGTTTTATTGAAAAATAGTTCAAACAATGACAGATACCGATTTTTAATCCTTAAAAATTACAGCACTTTATCTATTAATATTTGAATGGATAACAAATATAAAAATTAGATATACTATTGCACAATTAAATGAATGCATTATTAAAATTATAAAAATAAAAGTTATAAAATGAGTACAGGCCTGTTGAAAATAAAAATAATATATGCAATAAAAAAATAATTATGGAATTTAATAATAATCCTATAAAACAGATATTCCATTAACAAATTATTCAGATAAATCTATTAATTCAACAGTATAATCAGAACCACTATTAATATTGACTAAAACTGCTCCATTATTTTTAAGCATTCCCGGATTTGCAATAATTGTTTTATCTCCAAGTTTATCAATAGCTTTTGCTTCATGGATATGGCCACAAAGGTTTATATCTGGTTGGAATTCATGAATTGACTTTTGAATTCCCTGACTGCCAACATGGTCTCCACCGTCGATTAAATCTGCTTTTGTATTGTACGGAGGTGCATGAGTAAGTAATATTTTTACTTTAGGAACTTTATCATTGTATATGTAATCATATTGAGCTAATAATTCATAAACATCTCCATAAATCTTATTATCCTGAATTTCGCCAGGGGTATTGAAAGGTGTTTCATTAGAACCTCCATATCCAAAAAGAATAGCATCTCCATATGCAATAATGTTATTGTGTAAACAGAAGACACCACTTTCATTAATTGCATTACAAATACCTTTTGGATCACAATTTCCAGGAATAGCTATTATATCTACATCACATTTAGCAAGTTTATCGAAAAATTGACCGACAAATTCTAAAGGTCCGAAATCAGTTATATCTCCTGAAACGAGAACCAGGTCAATATCATTTTCTTTAAGATATTTATATAAATTCTCGTTTTCTTCACCGTGAATATCACTAATTGATAAAATTTTCATATTATCACTATCCATAATAAAAAATGTTATTCTGAAAAGAATGGTCCCATTTCTTTTAAACCACTCTGAACATTTTTTTTATCACCATATAAAGCGACAGTATAATCGTCATCAAATTCGATTATAAGACCATTCCATTCAGCAATCTCTTGGACTCGTTCTTCTGCAAGGGGTTTTTTAAGTGTTATTCTTCCGCTAGACATTCCTGGAGGGGTATTTATTAAGAATTTTGATCTTGATTGAGGCATTTTAAAAACTTCTTCACCTCTTGTGGATCTTGATAATAAATCTAACCATTTGTTTAGATATTCTTCCCCTTCTTTTTCAGCCATTGCAATTAATGATTCTTGAATTTCATTCATCATCATATCTGCTTTAGCTAATGCATTAATCATATCAATATTATTTGGATCTTTTTTATAAAAGTTTATAGAAGATCTTGCTAATGCTAAATCAGAATTGTGCTTATCCGGAATATCATGCCCTTTTTTCTTTAAATCTGTAAGAAGTTTAACGAGTACCAACCAATTTTGTTCAGAAGGTACATTCATAAGTGTCCACCTAATATTTTTAAAGTGGTGTGATTTATTTTTGCATCTGCATCTTTTAATTCTTGTTGAATCTCTTGAATGTTGTCGTATGCGTCTAAGAATAATACATGATAACTATCTGTTCCTGTAATTTTTAAGATAGCTAATTCATCCTCATCCTTCACATCTCTTTTTTCAATAGTAGCTTTAAATTGAACATATGGATTATAATTTTCTGGTAAATCTCCATATTTAAAAATTCCTTCTAAAGTTGCAACAAACATCATATCACCTTATAAAAATTTTTTACATTACTTTATTGACTTTACTAATATATATAATTATTCACGAAAAGTTCGTATATCTAAAAACAAAATAAAATTTTAAAAAAAAGAAAAATTATGCCCTATTATTATCTACTGTGTATTGGTAGATTACTTTAGACATAATTTTTCAATTATTAATAAAATGTGTTTCTAAAATCATAATCCCTGAATTTTTAAATGCTCTAAAAATTGATAAATCATTATACTCCAATATATGTATGAAATACCGAAAAAGATTATAAAAACACCAATTATCCATATCCGTTATATGCTTTCAATATCAATACTAAAAAAAATAAAAAAAATGAAAGGAAAAAATCCTTACAATTATTCTGATGTTACTTTATCATATTCTGCTAATGCTTTAGCAAGAGCTGGATCACAGTCAATTAAATGGCTGTCTAAAGTTAACTCTTCAGCATCTAATCCCAT
>CAYPJH010000273.1:0-1754 GCA_964411035.1 uncultured Methanobrevibacter sp.
TAGCCGCGTTCCTTTTTTGTCGCGCCCAGTGCGGCGGCGATGGTCTGAGCGACAGATTTTTTTCTGTGATGATAAGCTGCATATTTTGTTCCCCCTTTGTGTGAATATGTGGATACAGCTTTTCATTTTGTTCCATAAGACAAAATTTAAGTTATAACTGAAAAAAATTCGATTCAGGAATTGAATTTTCTTTGTAAATGTGACATACTATGGTTATGGATGAAGGGAGGCGATTCACATGATCAAGCGTGAAATGTACATGAGCCGCATTCGGCCTTTTATCGGCACAGAACTGGTGAAGGTCATGACTGGGATCCGTCGCTGCGGCAAGTCTGTGATGCTGGACTTAATCAAGGAAGAATTAGCAGCAGCTGGAGTCAATAAAGCACAGTTCCTCTCCTACAATTTTGAGGCGATGAGCAATGCCCATCTGTGTACAGCGCAGGCGCTGTATGATGATGTCATGAAGCGCACTGCCGGGGTTGAAGGCACAACCTATCTGTTCTTTGACGAAATCCAGGAGGTCAGGCAGTGGGAGAAAGCCATCAATTCCTTCCGTGTGGAGCTGGACTGCGACATCTATATCACCGGTTCCAATGCGAAGCTGCTTTCCGGTGAATTGGCCACGGTTTTGGGCGGGCGATATGTGGAGTTTACCATCTATCCCTTTTCCTTTGCGGAGTTTCTGGAACTGTATCGCTCCGTATTCCCTGACACATCCGAAGCAGATGCTTTCCGCCAGTATCTGACTACGGGTGGCATGCCCTATCTGGCAAACCTGCGTTATGCGCCTGATCCCTGCAAACAGTACCTGAACGACATTTACAATTCTGTTGTTTTGAACGATGTGATGAAGCGCAACAAAATCCGGGATGTGGATCTGCTGTCCCGCATTGTTGCCTATGTCATGGGAAACATCGGTACAACCTTTGCATCCACTTCCATTGCCAGGTTCCTGAAGAGTGAGCACCGCACTGTCGCGCCGGAAACGATTCTGAACTATATCCGGTACTGCACCGATGCCTATCTGTTCTATCAGGTCAGCCGTCAGGACTTGCAGGGCAAACAGATTCTCGCCACAAATGAGAAATACTACGTGGCAGATCATGGCTTGCGGGAAGCTGTATTCGGCGGAAACATGAAGGACATCAACCTGATTCTCGAAAACATCGTATACATGGAACTGCTGCGCCGAGGTTACTCTGTCACCGTTGGCAAGGCTGGCGATAAAGAAATCGACTTCGTTTGTCAAAAGCAGAATCAGAAGCTCTATGTGCAGGTCTGCTATCTGCTGGCTTCTGAAGAGACCGTCAATCGCGAGTTCGGCGTGTATGCCACTATTCCGGACAATTTCCCCAAGTATGTCGTCTCCATGGATGAAATCGACCTGAGCCGCGATGGCATTAAGCATTGCAACATGCGTGATTTCCTGCTGCGCCGCGAATGGAATTAACCTGCTGTCATGCCGCCCCTCCGCAATGTGGAAGGGCGGCATGGTTGTATTCAGGCGGATTATTCTTCCTCGTTCTCATCCTCCTCAAAGTTATACTCATCCTCGAAGTCCGGTACCTGCTGGGCAGCGTTGTTCTTCTTCTGCCGCACGACCCAGAAAACCGCGCCGCCAACCGCTGCGATACCGATCACCAACAGCAGCACGGACATCATGCCGCTATTGTCATCCTCGACCACAATCGGCGGAGCCTGCTGGGGCACCTCCGTAGGTTCCGGGGTGACATACACGATCTGAGGTGTGG
>CAYPJH010000274.1:0-10846 GCA_964411035.1 uncultured Methanobrevibacter sp.
ATTAAGCATTAAATATTCTACAAGGGAGGTGCCGTATTGAATTCTATCGCCTAATACAAAGAATGTTACTGATTTTCCACATTTTATAAAAGGTAATGGATCTTTTAGTCCTTCTATGGAGGTTTGCTGAGTTATTACTGATTCGAATTTTTCTGAATCTTTACTTGCACTTATTTTTACGCTGGCTTTTATAAATGAAGGATTTGTTGTATTTTCTACTTTTAAAACTTCTGATTTAATCATCACATGGTATTTGTTGTAGAATTCCTTGTTTTTTTCATTTAATTTTTCATTTAATCGTTTTTTGATTTCTTTAGCACTATCATGAACAGGTTGTTTTGTTGTTACTACTTTTTCACATACTTCTGCTATAGATTCATGAAGACTTTGTTCAATATTTTTATTGTAGTCCTCTATTATGTATTTGAAGTTATCATTACTTATGGAATCAATCGTGTCATTTTCCATTAGAGATATAGATGTAACAACAAATATTGACAAGATTATAATTGAAGTTAATAATATTGCAATGGAACCTATTATTAAATTTCCTGTTGAGTCTATACTTAGTAGTTTCATCAAGTTTCTATTTGCTTAAATAATATATGGTATTTTTTGAACTGCTAAAAAAAAGTTTTTCATGAAGTTGCAGTTTAGAAATATTTATATATTTTACACTTGAAATACATGTCTAAAAAATAGTTAATAAGGGATCTGCCAAATTCAAAATTTATAGCTTAAAGTTAAAAATTAAGCTTTTAAATTAAGTTTTGGGACAATATTTTTATATTTTTGGCAGACACCCTGAAATAAAAAATTAAAGGGTTTTTTCAATTTTTTCTTTTAAAATATCAATTAAAATATCATCTGCACCAATAGGTTCAGGATATAAGATTTCACCATTAAAATCAATGGTCTTTAAATCGTGATGATGATGGTGGTGGTCATGTTCATGGTCATGATGATGGTGATGAGAATGTTCATCTGCTTCTTTAAGACCTAAAATAGTTGGAATATCAGATGTTGTATGAACACCTGGAGCAATAAAGACAGGAACAACCACTAATCTATCAATATCATTTTCATTTACTAATTTATCGATAGATGTTGGAATATCAGGTTCTACAAGCTCCATAAATCCGAAACTGTTAGGATAATCTGTATTTTTATCAAACATTTCATGGACTTCACTTATAAATTCTTTATTATAATTTAACCTACTTCCATGAGATACAAGTAAAATTCCAGTTTTTGCATCATCATCTAGTTTTGATTCAGCTAGTGCTTCATCAATTCTTTTATTAATAATATCTAAAAGAGATACATGTGCACCAATAGGTTCCATTAATGTAATTTCTCCATCAAACTCCACATCATCAGCTATTGATAAATAATGATTATCAGGATAATTTCCATCAGGACATCTTGGATCTGTTTCAAGAGGGTTTAGTCCAAGAAGTGTTGGAATATCAATCTTTGTATGAATTCCCGGAGCTAAAAATACCGGCAAAGCTAAAATTCTATTAATATTAGAATCTTTCTTTAATATGTTAATAGCACCTGAAATGGATGGTTCGGTAACTTTCATATACCCGATTTCTGCTGGAAGCCCAGTGACATTTATAAATTTTTCTTTAATTTCTGTAAATGTTTTTTCTGCATAAGGTAAACTACTTCCGTGGCTTATAAGAATGACAGCAGTATCATTTAAGGACTTTGAATTTGTAACCATAAGTGATAACTCCGTCTTCACCATCTTCAGAAATTTTCCTAAATACCATTTCTACAGGATCTCCAATTTCTAAATCATCAACATCACATTCTACAAGTTGTGAAGTTAATTTAGCTCCTTCATCAAGTTCTATAATAGCAACTGCATATGGTGCTATTTTTTTAAAATCATCAGAAGGGGATCTTATAATAGAATAACTGTGTATTTTTCCTTTTCCGCTAAATTGGAATGGTTCAATATTTCCTTTTCTTCTACAATTAGGACATACTACTCTAGTTGGAAAGAATAGGCTTCCACAGTTACTACATTTAGAGCCAATAAGATTGTATCTTTGTTGGCTATGACGCCATGATTTTATTGTATCAGACATAAACATACTCTCCATTTTTTATTATAATTAACTTTTCTAAATTAGATATACTAATAATTTTATACATGGTAATATAAATAATTATTTTTTTATTACATTTTCATGGTTGGCTGAAATTATTTTTTGAATATTTTGAGTAATACTAAAAGGGAAATTCAAGCTCAGGGGGAAGTTTTTAGACAAAATTTCCTTGAAAAAGTATTATTTTTTTAGACTCATTTTAAATCACGACTGCTCATTCATGAGGAAGACAAAAAACTATAATACTTTCCTTTTTTTATTTTTCTAAGTACCTGTTCAAATTCTGAATTTTTAAGATTAGGATAATGATTTTCTGTATTTAATGAAATATGTGAATGAGCAGTTTAATTATTTAAATTTAATCTTTATCAATAAGGAAAGTACTTCGAAGGCATGAATTTCATTACTAAATTTTAAATAAAGTAAAATTAATATATATTATATAATTCAATTTTAATTAAGGCATTATCATGAAAACTTTAGAAAAAACAGCAATTTTGCTTTTAAGTCATGGAAGTAGATTACCACAAGGTAAAGAAGTAATTGAAGCATATACCAATATGTTCAGAGAAGAATACCCAAATGCTATTGTTGATTATGCATTTATGGAAATTAGAGAACCTGATATTCCAACAGTAATTAATAAATTATCTAGTGAGAACGATATAGATAAAATAATTGTTGTCCCAGTGTTTATAGCTCATGGTCTTCATACAAAAAGAGATATTCCTAAAATATTAGGAATCGAAACTGAAGATTTAGATGAAGATATTGATTGTCATGATCATCATCACCATCACCATGACCATGATCATCATCATGATCATGAACACGGCCACCATCATCATCATGACCATGATAAAGAACCAATTGATTTTGATGGAGAAATTATCCTAACAAATCCTTTAGGTATTGAAAAAGCAATTTATAATGTTATTAAACAAAGAGTGGAAGATTCTTTATAAAACATTTACATTTACTTTTTTTCTTTTATTTTCTTTTTTTGGAGTGTCCGTTAAAATTCAAATTTTTAGCTTAAAATTAAAAATTAAGCTTTTAAATTAAGTTTTGAGTAAGATTTTTATATTTTTTTGGATACTCAATTTAATTATATTATGTAACTTTGTTAAACTGATAATATGATGATTTGTCTCATTTTTAATCCAGTAACTTAAATATACTAAAAGGATTTTGTTTATTAAATATTAAAAATCAAATCGTGAAAATTGCTTCATTTTGAAAAAAATTGAGATAGCTACAATAAACTATATATACTTATTAAGGTATAATTTATATTACACTTTTAATTATTTTAATTAATAGTTTTATTTAAAGTGATACAATGAATATTAAAAATATTTTTATAATAATGTTGCTATTGTTCATCACATTAGGTATATCTAGTGTTAGTGCAGAAAGCGTTTTAAATGACAATAGCACAATTTTAACAGAAGAAGCTAATGAAGATGTTAGCTTAGGAACACAGGAAGTATCATTAGATACTTATGATGAACAAATAGTAAACGATGCTATAAGCGACAATAGTACTGATAATAGTACTGATAATGCTACTACTCTTAAAGACACTGAAATTATAGCAGAAGATGTAGTTTTCAAAGTTGGAGACAACATGACTTATGGTGTTATTTTATTAAATAATGGAACTCCAGTAGCAAATCAAACAGTTTCATTTTATATTGATGGAATATTTAACTCCAATGTAATAACTGATGCAAATGGTACAGCTGTTATTGACATATCCTCCTTAAAAATGGGCAAATATGTACTTGGTATTGAATTTAATGCAACTGGCGAGTATAATTCTTCAGCTGCTGAATCAATTGTCAATGTATTTAATACAGTTGTTGCAAATGACATTGTTATGTATTATAGAAACGGTACTGAGTATATTGCAACATTCTATGATTTAAACGGAACTCCTATTGTAAATAAAGTTGTTTCAGTAACAATTAATGGAGTGTCTTATAATAGGACTACTGATGCTAATGGTACTATAAGATTGGGCATTAACTTAAATCCAAAAACTTATGAAATCACTGTTAAAAATCCGGTAACTAATGAAGTATTTAAAAACAATGTAACTGTTTTACCAGTAATTGTTGGCGGAAACATTGAATTATATTATAGAAATGGTACTCAATATAAAATTGTCGTTTTAGATAATCAGGGTAATCCTTTAAATGGTACTAAAGTTCAGTTAAATATTAATGGTGTAATGTATGATAGGGTTACTGATGCTAATGGTTCTGCTGTATTGAATATTAATTTAAACCCTGGTAAATATGTTATCACTGCAGTAAGATTAGATAACTATGCAATATTATCAAATAATATAACTGTTTTACCTGTAATTTCTGCTAAAGATATTGAATTATATTACAGAAACGGTACCCAATACAGCGTTATATTTTACGATAATCAGGGTAATCCTTTAAATGGTACTAAAGTTCAGTTAAATATTAATGGTGTAATGTATGATAGGGTTACTGATGCTAATGGTTCTGCTGTATAGAATATTAATTTAAACCCTGGTAAATATGTTATCACAGCTATTAATCCAAATAATGGTGCAATGCTTGCAACTAACATAACTGTTTTATCAACTATCTCTGCTTCAGATTTCAAAACTACTTTCCAAACTGGTGGAAGATTCAAATTCACAGTTCTTGATAAACAAGGTAAACCATTAGCAGGCCAAAATGCTACATTAAACATTAATGGTGTATTTTATAACAGAGTTACTGACGAAAATGGTTCAGCAAGTTTAGCTATAAACTTAATGCCTGGAAAATACGTATGTACAGTTACATCTAATGGATTATCTCAATCTTACAATGTTGTTGTTGAAAAAAGAACACCTGAGATTAATTTCGTGTCAACTACCATAAAACAAAATGAACCTCTTCAATGTAAAATCACTTATGATAAAAAACCTGTAGAAGGAGCTATAATTTACTTCATTGTTAATACTAGTGAAGGTCAAAAATATGCAGGTAGTTATAGTAATGCAGAAGGTATTGCTAGCATTAGGTTAGTTGGTTTCGATAAAGGTTCATATCAAGTTTATGCCGGAACACAAGATAATCCAATTTATACAAATTTAATTAAAGGAGTTTCTATAACTATAGCTTAATAGTTAACAAACTCTTTTTTTACTTTTTTTTACTGGGCGGCTGCCAAAACCTGATTTTTAATTTTGAAAAATTTTTTTAGTATATTGTTTATTTTTAGATTTTTATCTTTTCATGATCTTATTTTTATAGACAGACCAGCATACAATTTAGTGAGACTATACAATATAAAACAAGAAATAAAAAACACAAAAGAAGATTTAGAAGATTTCTCTAAAAGCACATCGATAAAAAATAAATTACAACTCACAAAAATATATTCTAAATAAAAACATATAAACAAAGAAAAACCTAGTTCTGACAGACACACTAAAATCGATATGTATTTATATTTAGTTTGCAAATATCTTTAATTATAAAAATAAATATGTGATTTATATGGAATTAAGTGCAAGAAATCAATTAAAAGGAAAAGTAACTGATGTAAATCTTGGAATGATAACAGCAAGTATTAAAATTGAAGTAGAAGAACCAAATGTAATTACAGCTGTAATTACAAAAGAATCTGCTGAAAAATTAGGTCTCAAAGAAGGAGACGATGTAAAAGCTATTATCAAATCAACCGAAATCATCATTGGAAAATAGCCAATATTATTCTACACTTTTCACACATCAATATCTGAAGAGTATTGAATAATATATTTTTTTCCTTTTCTATTTTTTTTTAGAGTAAGTGGAAATAACTTAAGTAAACTTCACAGTATTTGTCTTTGAATAGATCAAAAATCTTGACATTGTGCTTCTTGTGGCAGTATTTTATGTAGTGCTTGGTTAAATCTATTTTTAGTCATTCTTTGTCTCTTATAGTCATGTTTTTCGGTTTTTCTTATTTATTTGTATGATGATCATTGCCAAATCACTCCTATTGTAGGGCTGTTAAAATTCAAATCCATGCTTAAAATTATGTTTTGGGCAATATCTTTAGATTTTGGCCAGCCTCCTAATTGTTTAAATAATATTAGTTTTATAGAATATTTCATGCAGCTAAATGTTTCTGATGTTGGAGAAAAAGAACTTATTAAATATATCTTATCTAAATGCGGTACAATAACTCCTGATGATGCAGCCATTGTAAATTTAGATAATAGTTTAAATCTTATTTCAACAACCGACATGCTTATTCAGTCAAAACATTTCCCGAAAAACATGTCTTTTTTTCAAATGGGATTTAAAGCAGTAACTGTAAATGTAAGTGATATTGCAGCTATGGGAGCAAAACCTCTGGGGTTTCTTTTATCAATTGCATTTCCCAAATCATTAAAAGTTAAGGAATTTGAAGAAATAATTGAGGGAGTTTTAGAAGCCTGTAAATTTTATGAAATTCCTTTAATTGGTGGTGATACAAATGAGGCTGATGAAATTATTATTTCAGGAACAGCACTAGCTCTTAATGATGTTTCTTTAATGAAAAATACATATTGTGACAATGATTTAATAGCAGTTACAGGGCAATTAGGTCTTGCAGCTCTTGGATTTTACTCTGATAACTTAAAATTTAATGAATATATTTTAAAACCGATTGCAAGGGTTAGGGAAGGTAGAATTTTAAAAGAAAATGGAGCAACAAGTGCTACAGATATTACCGATGGACTTGCAAGTGAGCTTTATGAAATATTTAATGGTAAGGGCATGCTGATTTATGAGGAAAAATTAGATATCAGCAATGAATTTAAGGAAATTTCAAAGAAGTTAGGGCTTGATTATTTGGATTTGGTCTTAAACTTTGGTGAGGATTTTGAACTACTTTTTACAATCCCTAAAGAAAAAGTTAACCAGTTAGAAAAAAAATTGGATTTTAAGGTTATTGGTGAAGTTACAGATTCTAACATGATTAATATAAAGTTAGATGATGGTAACATTATAAAAATCGATGAGAAAGGTTATAATCATTTTAAAAATTAGACTTCCATGATATTGTTAAAATATTGTTGGACCATATATCATTAAAGCAATAGATATTCTTTTGTCAACTGTTATCTATTAAATAATCAAATTAAAATAAAATAAAAATAGGTATGGGTTAAGTAGTAGCTATTTTAACAATAGCTAAATTAAAGGAAAATCATTCTCCAAAACTTACCCTTTCAAATTTTTCAATAGTGTCAAATGACTTTGTTGCATCAATTCCCATTTTTGTTGTAGTGCCATCACTTAAAGCAACAGGATCCAATGATGAACCTCGAACATTAGGGACAATCATAATATCTCTATCAGCTTTTACTCTTGTAGCTACGGCATACTCTATATCTTGGGGGTCGAATATATCAACATCAGTATCTACAACAACAGCGTGTTTAAGTGAAGGATGTGCAGATAATGCTGCCATAATTGCATTTTTACCATCACCTTCAGTTTGTTTATTTATTGAAATAGCTGCATGAAGCCAACAACAGCCTCCTTCTGTTAAAACTACTGTTTTTACAGTTGGAACTGCATTTTTAACAGATTTGTAGATTCTTGGCTCTTGTGGAAGCCCCTGCAATAATTTATGCTCAAATCCTGCTGGAATAATAGCATGATAAACAGGATTTTCTTTTATAATATGCATTTTTGATAAATTGATAATAGGCTGGTCTCTTATAATATCATATGTATCTGTTAAATCTACAAATGGTCCTTCAGGGACGGTTTCACTTACAGATATTTTTCCTTCAAGAATAATGGCTGCTTTAGGTACTTCTAAGCCTGCAGATGTTTTAATTAATTCTAGTTTAGAATCCTTAAATGCATTTGCAACATCCATTTCATTATAGTCAATTGGTATTGAAGTGGTACTTGCAAGTAAAATAGCAGGATCCATTCCAATAGCTATTGCAATTTCCAGGTCTTCACCTTTATCTTGAGCATTTTGGAAGTATGTGTAAAGGTTTCTTGGAACAATCCTAATAACCAGTGTTTTATTATCAAGAACCATCATTCTGTGGATTGATGCATTTTGAATGCCGGTTTTCGGATCCCGTGCAAATACAACACCTGCAGTAATGTATGCACCGCCGTCTCGTTTATAATGAGTTAATATTGGTATTTTATCTAGATTAGCATCTGTTGTGTTATAATCTGAAAAATCAGTAAAATTAGTAACTTTTATAGGATTATCACTGGCTTCTATTATTTTTTCAGTAATTTCAGAAACTTCACAGTTAATGGAAGCTGCAATTTTGTCTCGGGTGTTACAAATCCCGGAAATTACCGGTATGTCAAATCCTTTTATATTATTTAGAATAACAGTATCTTTAGGGTATTGGCGAAGTAGTTTAGCTGCTTCATATTCGCTGCTTACCTCTTCATTTATTTCAATTATATCTTTATTGTTTAATAAGTTCATAAAATCACTACAAGTTAATTTTTTTATTTTTAGTTTTCTCTAAAAGTGTTTTGATTTTGTCATTTTTAATTGCAAGAATTTCACCAGCAAGAATTGCTGCATTTCTACCATTGTTTATACCGACAGTAGCAACTGGTGCACCTGGAGGCATGTTAACCATGGTGAAAATAGATGTGTATCCTCCTTCGTTAACACATGGAACTCCAATGATTGGTTTATTTGTAAGTCCGGCTAGACTTCCTGTTAGTATTGCTGCATTAGAACTTATTCCAATATAAACTGAAGCAGAGTCTTCAATTCCTTTTACATATTCTTTAAATTTTTGGGGCTGTCTTATAGGGCCGAGTATTTTTAATTCATGACTTATTTTAAGTCTGTCAAGTATAGCAGCTACTTTTTTAGCTATTATCATATCACTGTAATTGGAAACTAGTATAGGTACAGAGGCATCAGTATCTAGTTTAGGGTAGGTTTTTTCAGGTATTTTAAGTTTATTTATATCTAAAAAGTCTTTTTGAAGGTATTTTCCTTCAAGTTTATCAATTATTTCATAGTTACTTTTATAGACTTTAGTTTTGTATTCATTTTTAAGTTCAGCTACTTTTTTACCTATTTCAGGATAATGTATGCTTAAGATTTGTGCTGCAAGAATTGCCGCATTTTCTCCTCTGTCAATTCCAACAGATGCTACTGGAGATGGATATGGAAGTTGTGTTGTTGAATATAGTGCATCTAAACCGTCTAGTTTTCCTTCAACAGGTACTCCGATTACAGGTTTCACAGTATTTGAAGTTATTACACCTGGAAGATGAGCCGCCAATCCTGCAATACCGATGAAAACTTCTATTCCCTTTTCTTCTCCCTGTTTTACCAGTTCTTCTACTAATTGGGGAGTTCTATGTGCAGATGCAATTTTTAATGTATAAGGAATTTCAAGTTTTTCTAAAATATCAATACTTTTTTTAGCTATATCAATATCAGATCCACTTCCCAAAATAATCATAATCTTTGGTGTCATATTTCAAACCTTCATTAATTAAATTCAATAAATAAATTACTATTTAATAGTATATATGTTTGATTATTTTCCATAAAACATTACTCTTCTTGCTGAAAAATTCCAGAATAAAACAATGATTGAAGCTATTATCTTAGACCAGATATAATTAATATTAAACATGTCTGTAAATAAATAAAGCAGTATTTCTGTAAAGATAAGCCCAACAAAGCTTATTAATATAAATAGGTTAAATTCGATTAGATTATTATCAATATCATCCTGGTTAAATACCCAGCTTGTACTTAAATAATAATTTGCAAGTACTGATATGAAAAAAGCTATAGCTGCAGATATTAAATAATTGATGTTTAAAAAATTTATCAGTGAAAAATAGATTATAAAATCAATAACAAATGATGCGCATCCAACAAAGATATATCTAAAAAATTGAAGGAAAATATTGTCAGTTTTTTGTTTAAAGATTTTATAAGTCAAATCATGCATTATTTCACCAAATGCAGTAATTTTTAGATAGTTTTTAAAAAAATAAAAAAAAGAAAAAGAGTTAGTATAATGTAGGAATAGGAAGTCCCATTTTAACTCTTTTTTCACGTTCTTTTCCGTTTTTCTCTTTTTTACCTTTAGCTAATTTTTCAAGTAAAGGTAATCCAGGTTTTACTTCATCCATTGGTTTTGTTTCAATTAAACCAGCATCAACTGCAGATTGGAATAAGTCTATACCAGGACCTGTTCTGGTTAATACAGTGGACCATCCATCAGGAGAACCTACAGAACCAGTTGATAAGTCAGAATATTCACAAACGTAGTCAGTACAAATGTTACATCCAGCTTGTTCATATCCGTGGGTCTTTTTAAGACCAATTCCTTTTTCTTCATCTTTGGTTTCAATCATGAATTTTCCTTTACCAATGTCCATTTTGTTAACATCAGATAATGGTGTGTCCATTAATGCATCGGAAAAAGTATCTAAGGATGCCATTGGGAAATTTTCCATACAGAAAATACCAATAACCATTTTAATTTTGTCTCCAATAAATCTGGTGGAGAAAGGGTAAGCTTGGACTTTTCTGATTCCTTGCATTTGACATGGAGTTGCAACAACACCTATTTTTTCAAGTCCGAATTGACGTGCTGCTTTTTTTATTCCATAAACAGTAGGTGACATAGAATATTTAGTTCCAGCAGCAGCTAATATTTCATCAGCATTTGTAGCAACTTGAGGTAC
>CAYPJH010000275.1:0-3011 GCA_964411035.1 uncultured Methanobrevibacter sp.
TGGTCAAGAAATTTATGTGCCCTTCTAGTAGCTACTTCCCCAGTACCTAAAATAAAAACATTACAATCATCAGTATTAATGTAAATTGAAGTCCAATCCATTTTAATCAGATTTTTCTAATAGATTAACATTTAACAATTTAACAGCTTTTCTTACATCATTATTGCAATCATCTAAAACTTTTAAAGCTTCTGTTTTTGAAATATCAAAATGGGTTGAAAGTGCTATTGCATTTTCATCAAGAGTGCTTCCATCTTTACCTACCAATAATTCAGCTAGCTGTTTTTTCAAGTCCAAATACTCATCATGAGTCATGTTAATATTTCTTAAAGTAATATCACGTAAAGGACATGGTTTAGAAGGTTTACAACACCATACAAGTGATCCAAAACAAGTTCCTGAACCTTCACCTAATCTAGTTTCTTCTGCAAATTTATTTTTAATATCTATATATTCTTGAGGAGTTAAATTAACCTCATTTAATACATTGATTACTGGACATGGTTTTACAGGAGGACAACAAAAAGCCAATCCTCTCTTATCTCCACCTCTACAAATGTGTGATGGTGCATCGTCCCAACTCATAATCAACCTCCAATAAAATTCAATTATAAATAGATTTATTAAAAGTCATTATTTAAATTTTGGGTAGAAATATTAATTATGTGAAATTTAAAAAAACTTAAAAATAAAAACTGAAAATTTAATATTGCACATTTTCTGTTTAAATTAAAAAAAGATTATTTAAATAACAATTAATAAAATAAATAAATATGAAATTATGGAATCCATTGGCTTTTTTTATAAGCCTATTCATGAGTTTAATAATGCCGTTGATTTTTGCAGTTCCAACAGGAATGCCTATATACCTATGTTTTTTATTGTGGCCAATTAGATGGGTAGTAGCATATTTAGTTGTTACATTAATTGTAACTCCAATAAGCTTTAAACTCGCCCAAAAAACATTTAATTTTAAAGGATTTTAAAAAAAAATACGATTATAAAAATTTAATTTTGTTCCATGTGGTGTGAATAAAAATATTGAAGCACCTCATGTAAAATCATTTAAAAATAATATTTAACATCGATTAATTATCCATAATAGAATTGCTATTTGTCATTGGTGTCATAAAAAGTATCATGCTATTTATGATTTAGAAAACAATAATTTTGTGACATTATTAAATTTTTTTTAAAAAATATAAATTTTAAATGTGAAAAATGAATTTAATATGTGCAATCAAGAAACAAAACTTTATATTAAATTTAAAATTCAGGGCTGATTTAAATCTTGATGATTAATAAGAATAGTTAAAATTAGTTTATAAGTAAATTCGCTTAATATTGTTTGCTTTATCAAAATCTGAATCGAAAGAAACAATGTGGGCAACATTAAATTGTTTCATAGATTCGAGAATTGTACAATCACTAAAATTAATACTAAAATCATAATCTTTACAAATGTTCAATGATTTATTATAATCTTCAGTGGTTAAATAATGAATATTGTCCATATTATATATTAAATCAATGATTGTATCCCTATACTTTTCATATCTTTTCTTTTTCAGTCTATTTAACATTTCTAACAATACAGTACTATTTATGAGTGTTTCTTCTTCATCTATATATCCTAGTAATTGTACTGCTTTTTCATGATTATTTTCCATTACATTAATCAATGATAAAAGATAACAAGTGTCAATAAATAACATTGTTAATAACCTCTATATACTTTTCTTTTTTCTTCAACTGAATCTATAATTTCTCCATCAGGTACAATTCCTGAAAATTTTTTTAAATTATTTCCTTTTGGATTATCATGTTTTAATAAGTTTTCAAGTTCATCTAAAGTCATGACAGATTTATTTGGAGTTGAATCTCTTTTAATACCTTCAATAACATAACGATTTAATAAATCCTGCTGTTTAACACCCAATTCAGCACTTTTAATTTTCAATTGTTGCTTAACATCTTCATTAATTCTAATAGTAGTTGTCATGATAACACATTCTTAGTTTGTATACTAATACATAATAACTGTATATTAATATAATTTACTATGTAACATGAAGACCCTGTCAAAATTAAAACTTAAAAAAGAAATATTAGAAATTCCATTATCTGATTATGATTCTAAAATTAAATAGATAATTCTTCCAAGAATTTCAAAATATTTGAAGGAACAACAGATGATGGATTATTGCCTGGTGGTGAAGATATTAATGATTGGTTTACAATAGATACAAGAAATCTTACTCTAAGAGAACGAGCAGTGGTTGGAAAATGGCAGGGATCGGATTATAGGTATTTTACAGATTATGTGGTAACTTGTAATAGAGATGTTGATAAATTTGCAAAATTTGCATATGAATCTGAATCTCAAGGATATCTAAGTGTACCTACTAAAAAAAATGCTAAATGGCTTGCTGAAGAGATTGCTTATGATACTCCAATTTTAGATAGTGTGTTGGGTAATCAGCTTAAAAAATCAGTTACTTTATGGAGAGTTCAGGAGGATCATTTTATGGGAGATAATCCTAAAGTTGGTGATATAATAACTCTGCCTGATTTTAGAAGTACTGCTATTTCAAAAGAAGGAGCACTATGGTTTAATGACACTAATTCTAAACCAATGAATTATATTCTGGAAATAGAAGCTCCTAAAGGAACATATGGGGCTTACATTGCTCCACTTAAGGAAGGAGATGATTTTGTTAAAGAGATGGAGTTTCTACTAAAAGAAGCAAAATTGGAAATAATGGAATTTGATGATTATAGAATGCAAACTGCATTAGGAAATGAATTAACACATATAAAAATAAGAATAATTGAGTGAGTAAAATGTATGAAAAAGAAGAAAATTGGAAAAAGATAGATTATTGGAAATATGTGGTTCATGCAGAAGAAATTATAAAAGATATTGAAAGTAAAAATAAAAAAATAAAAGGTAAGAAAATAGTAAACATAAATGCGAAATATTTCGTGGATCATGCAGAAGAAATTATAAA
>CAYPJH010000276.1:0-3200 GCA_964411035.1 uncultured Methanobrevibacter sp.
TTGACCGAGCAAGATTCTGTAATAGCTATAGAACCTATTGTTGAGAGAAGTGTCTCAATGGATAGTTCATCAATTTCAGATTTAAATGCTGTTTTAGAAGAAGGCAATGAATTATATACATATGTATCAGTAGATATTGATGAAGATTCACCGGTATGTGCAGAACATTTATTTAGTCTTATTAATGAGGGAAAAATAAAAGTAAATTTTGATTCTAATTCATTCCTTGGTTTTTATAAATTAGAAGGCATTGGTAAACCTAAAGAAGACATTACTCCTAGAAATAAAGGAACAATAACTGTTAGAAATGAAGGTAAAGGTGTTGGAAGAATTTATGTTTACCGTGAAAATAGAGTTTTAGCTCCAAGCCACACTACTGTAGGACATATTAAAAATGGTATGGAGCTTATTGATATAGCTCGTGAAAATGATTATATTACTGTTATATCTGAACAACAAAGGATAATGACTTTAAATACAACTCAGGCGGAGGCAAATAAATTATTATCTTCTTTAGGAATTAAACAGATTAGAGATGGTGTAACAGATGATGATGCATTAATTGTATCACAAACACCTCATTATACTATTGATATTATTAAAGAAGGTAAAGTATTTACGAAAGGAATTAATAAAGATGAGTTATGTGCAATTGAATTAACGGATGATGCACCTAGGTCTACATGGTATCTTAAAAAGTTATCTGGTCTTGCTGAAAATCCAATTGGTAGTTTGAAAGTACATTTTTCAGTTCCTGGAATGAAAATTGTTATTTTCCAGGGAGATAATTCATCTGCTAAAGGTTTGATTCCTGAAAATATTCCAAAAGATGTTGTTAAAGCTGGAGAAATTGGTATTACGAGTATGGCTGCTAAAAATGTTGGTTTAATAGGTGTAAGATTTGAAGATAATAATGAATTTGGACCTACTGCCGAATCATTTGCTGCAACAAATATTGTAGGAAAAATATGTTGTAATTTTGAAGTTCTTGAAAAACTTAAAGATGGAGATGTTTTATATGTCACAGAATTTATGCCCGAGTCCTGAATTAAGTAAAGAAGATTGGGATCCTGATGTTGTAACCCGTATGATTATTCTTGCTCCTGGTGCTAAAGTAAGTGAAAGCGAGATTGTAAGTGAAATGCATATGCTTGATTTACCTTTAACTATTAAAAATACCTGTTATGGAGCTATGGTTAGCGGTAAAGAAGAAGATGTTAAAAAAGCATTGGAAGAGATACGAAAATTGGATCCAAATCATATTTTTACAAAAGAGAGAGGATTTGCACCAGGTGATCCTAGAAGATGTAGGGGACAAAGATTTGGACCTCGTGAAGGTTTCCATCAAATGGAAAAAGAATTTAGGCTTCTTGGGGATGTTGCCGACGCATTAGAAAAAAGAAAAGATGTTAATATTGTAAAAAAATGCCCCGTTGATGTTGATTTAGTTAAAAATATTTTGAATGAATAGTAATAATTTAGGTGATTAAATATGGTAAAGATAGCTATTTACCCTCCAAACTCATTAATTTTAGCAGATTTAATTGAAAGAAAAGGACACACTCCTTTAGCACTTCAAAAACAAATTAGACAAAAAATTAAAGATCCGGAAATTGATTCTCCTCCAATGAATATTACAGAAGAAGATCCAATTAAAGGTCTTAAATATGCAGCTATTGAAGTTCCTTCAGGCGTTCGTGGAAGAATGTCAATTATTGGACCGTTAATAGATGATGCAGAAGCAGCAATTATTGTAGAGGGAGCACCTTTCGGTTTTGGATGTGTTGGATGTGCAAGAACTAATGAATTATCTACTTTTTTACTAAGGGATAAGAATATTCCGACTTTAGAGATAACATATCCAACAAGTAAAGATGAAACATATGAAATGGTTAATCAAATTAATGATTTTCTTGATTCTTTAGATGAACTTGTAAATGATGAAAAGGAAAATCTTGAAGATGTTAAAAAAGAAGTTAAGGAGGAGTAATTATGGTTAAGATAGCTTTGGTTTCATGTGGTACTGAGTATAGTGGAGTTCAAAAAGAAATTGAGAAAGCAGCTCTTACTTTTGGAGCAGAAATTATTCTTCCAGAAATTGATTTGGATTATATTGAAGAAGCATGTGATAAATTTGGTTTTTCAGCTCAAAGTTCAAGTTTAAAATTAATGATTGCAAGAGCAATGTCTATTGTTGAAGGTAAAAGTAAAGCTGATGCAGTATTTATTGCAACCTGTTTTAGATGTGCAGAAGGAGCACTTGTTAGAAATGCAGTACGTAAATTTATTCAGGATAATTCCCGTATACCTGTAGTTACTTATTCATTTACAGAAAGAACAAAAGCTGATGAATTATTTATTCGTATGGAAGCATTAGCCACTACTGTTACTCGTAGAAATATTCTTGCTCGTGAAAAACAGGAAGGCCTTACTTTAGGTATTGATTCCGGTTCAACAACTACAAAGGTTGTAGCTATGGAAAACAACAAGGTTATTGGAACCGGTTGGACAGAAACAAAAGATATTATGGAATCTGTTTTCATTGGTGTTGAGGAAGCATTTGCAGATACTGAATATACAATTGATGATGTAGATGGTATTGGAACTACCGGATATGGTCGTATTAATATTGGTAGACAATTAAATGCAGAATTGATTCAGGAAGAATTGTCAGTTAATGCAAAAGGTGCAGTTTACCTTGCAGGCCATCAAAAGGGTGAAGCTACTGTATTGGATATTGGTGGTATGGATAATAAGGTAATTACTGTAAATGACGGTATTCCTGATAACTTTACAATGGGAGGTATTTGTGCAGGTGCATCTGGAAGATTTTTAGATATGACTTCCCGTCGTTTAGATGTAAGTATTGAAGAATTAGGTCCATTGGCTTTAAAGGGTAATTATAGAAATGCATTATTAAACAGTTATTGTATTGTATTTGGTATTCAGGATTTAGTTACAACTCTTGCAGCAGGAGGTTCCAAAGCAGATGCGGCAGCTGCAGCATGTCATTCTGTTGCAGAACAAGTTTATGAACAGCAACTTCAAGAAATTGACTTAAGAGAACCTCTTATTCAGGTAGGTGGAACTTCCTTGATTTCCGGACTTGTTGAAGCGGTTAGTGAAATGTTAGGTGGTATTGATGTTATTGTTCCTGAATATTCACAACACATTGGGGCAGTAGGAGCTGCACTTTTAGT
>CAYPJH010000277.1:0-1993 GCA_964411035.1 uncultured Methanobrevibacter sp.
TATTAGGTTTAATAGCTGGAGGACAATTCCAACAACCATTGGAAGAAGGAGCAGATGTTATGATGGGAAGTACCCATAAAACTTTCCCAGGCCCTCAAGGAGGTATTATCCTTGCACGTGATGCTTCAAACAAAACCAAAATAGATAATGCAGTATTTCCAGGTGTTGTAAGTAACCATCACCTTCATCATTTAGCAGGTCTTGGAATAGCAAACACTGAAATGATGGAATTTGGAAAGGACTATGCAAAACAAATTGTTAAAAATGCACAAACTCTTGCAGGATGTCTTTATGAATTAGGCTTTGATGTATTATGTGAAGATCAAGGATTTACAAAATCCCATCAAATGGCAGTTAGAGTATCTGATATTCGTCCAGCAACAGATATTGCACATGACTTGGCACAAAACAATGTTGTTTTAAATAAAAACCTCTTGCCTGGAGATAATGTTGATGACAGTGATAATCCATCAGGTTTAAGAATAGGTACTCAGGAAATTACAAGAAGAGGTTTAAAAGAAAAAGAAATGGCTGAAGTTGCAGAGTTTATTAAAGCAGTTGCAATGGATGAAAAAGACATTAAGGAAGATGTAACAGAATTCATGAACCAGTACACTACTGTTCATTATGCATTTTCTGAAAGAGATGGATATAAGGTTCATAAATTATGAGAATAGCATTTGCAATCACAGGAGCAGGACATTTACTTAAAGACTCCGTTAAACTTCTTGAAAAATTAGCTGCTGATAATGAAATAACAGTAATGTTATCAGGAGCAGGTGAAGAAGTTCTTAAAATGTATGGATTATATGAACGCATAGAAGTTTTAACTGGAGAAAAATACAGAGAACTTGCAACAGAGAATAATCAGAAATTTAGTTATCCTATAACCGGAAGATTATCTTTAGGTAAATATGATTACTTAATAGTAACTCCTGCAACTGCAAACACGGTTTCAAAAATAGTATATGGAATAGCAGATACATTAGTTACAAATGCAGTAGCACAGGCTGGAAAAAGTCAAACTCCAGTAGCTGTTGTGCCTGTAGATATACATTCAGGTTCAATTGAAACAGTATTGCCTTCAAAAATGGAATTATCCAAATGTAAGAATTGTGAAGAATGTACAGCTAGTCTGGCATGTCCAAATAATGCTATTATCCCTTACTCAGAAATAGACCTTCAAAAATGTATCGGCTGTGGAATATGTAAAAATTCATGTCCAAACGGTGCAATTTGTGAAGGTAAAATAATAACTTTGCATATGAGAGATGTTGATATTGAAAATACTCAAAAACTATCAAAAATTGAAGGAATTACCATTTACGAGAAGCCTTCAGATATTCTTGATCATTTTCAATAATTAATATTTCATCATCTTTTTTTATTTCAAAATCACCTTTTTTAAACTCTAAAATATAATCTGCTTCTTTTTGAGGAGTATAAAACTTCCAGGGTTCTACAGTGGCCTTTTCAAAAATTTCATTGTCTTTTATAAAATAAACATCAATTTCAAAGCACATGAAAGATGTATGAATTACAGATCCTATTTTAGTTTTGATTAAAAGACCGTAATCAATATTTTTTTTAAACATCAACCCTTTCAGTCTTTCCTGAAAGCTTTTAGCTAATTTAATTTCTTTTGATTTATTTTTGTTAATTATTTTCATTTAATTTAATTAGGTTTTTTATCATTATTTAAATGAATAGTATTTTGGGATGTGAAATTGCTTTTTGCATATAAATTTTCTTAATTAGTTTTGATATCCTTTTTACTTTTATTTTCCTGTCTTTAAAATTGTAGTTAGTTAGTTTCCTTTATTTATATTTATCAGTATTTTAATCATGTTATAGGGGATTCTTTTTTGTTGAATTTTATTTCTTAACATATACATAATATTAAGCTATTTTCTATTTTATATTCTAGAATTGTCAAATTGGGGGTGTCATTTTTAATAAAATAAGCGTTAAAATCCAGATTTGGAAAATGTAA
>CAYPJH010000278.1:0-4310 GCA_964411035.1 uncultured Methanobrevibacter sp.
AAGGAAGGCAGGGAATTTAAAATTGATGTAATCATCCAAAACCACATTGAAAACGATCATTCAGGAACTCTTGTTGAATTCGTTAAAAAATTCCCAGAAGTAGATGTATACTGTTCAAACATGGCTGTTGCAGGTTTAAAAAATCATTTACCTTATTTAAAAGACTTCGAATTTAACACTGTAAAAACAGGGGATGAAGTAGATTTAGGTGGAAAAACCTTAGCTTTTGTAGAAGCTCCAATGCTTCACTGGCCAGACAGCATGTTTACATTAATTAAAGAAGATGGAATTTTATGCTCCAACGATGCATTTGGTCAGCATATCTGTTTAAGTGAAAGATATGATTATGAAATAGATGAAACTACTTTACTTGAGAATGCTCAAAAGTTCTATGCTAACCTAATCACACCTTCATCAATGATGTATAGAAATAAGGTTAAGGAATTGGATGACTTAGGTTTATTAGAACAAGTTAAAATTATTGCACCATCACACGGTCAAATTTTAACCAAACCTGAAAAAATTATTGAAAAATATAATCAGTGGGCTAATGGTGAGTGTAAAGACAAAGTAACCTTTGTTTATGATACAATGCATCATTCAACTCCAAAAATGGCTCAAGCTATTGCTGAAGGATTAATGTCTGAAGGTATTGAAGTTAAAATGCACTTCATACATGAAGATGACAGATCTGATGTTGTAACAGACATTCTTGATTCAAAAGCTGTCTGCTTCGGTTCACCAACAATGATGAATAACCCATATCCAAGTCTTGGAGATATTATTTACTATTTAACTGCACTTAACTTCAAGGCTACAACATACACTAAAAAAGCAATATGTTTCGGTTCTAAAGGATGGGGTGGAGGAGCTAACAGAAAACTTGATGCTGATTTAAAAGCTGCAGGTTTTGAAATCCTTGATTTATATGAAGCAACTTACATTCCAACTGAAGACATATTAGACCATTGTTATGAAATGGGTAAAAACTTAGCAAAAGAAATTAAAGAATAAACAGGTGATACGATGGCAAATCAACCAATTTTTATTCTACCTGAAAGTACAGAAAGATATACTGGTAGAAATGCATTAAGAATGAATATTACAGCAGCTAAACTTTTAAAAAATATAGTAAGAACAACCCTTGGACCAAAAGGAATGGATAAAATGTTAGTAGATTCCATGGGAGATGTTACTGTAACTAATGACGGTGCAACAATCCTACAGGAAATGGATATTGCACAGCCTGCTGCAAGAATGCTTGTAGAAATAGCTAAAAAACAGGAATCCATTGTTGGAGACGGAACTACCTCAGTTGTTGTAATTGCAGGAGAATTACTTGCAAAAGCACAAAACTTGCTAGAGGATGGTATAGCTACATCTATTGTTGTAAGAGGATTTAGAAATGCTTCTGCAAAAGCTCTTGAAATCTTAAATAACATTGCAGTTAATGGAAAAGATAAAGATACCCTAAAAAAAGTTGCTATGACTGCTATGACCGGTAAAGGATCTGATTTTGCAAAAGAATATTTAGCAGATTTAGTAGTTGATGCTTGTTTAAGAATCGAAGAAGATGAAAAAGTAGATATTGACAGTATTAATATTCAAAGAATATCTGGAGATTCTGTAGAAGATTCCTTTTTAGCTGAAGGAATAATAATGGATAAAACTCCTGTTTCTAAAAATATGGAAAGAGATATTAAAGATGCAAAAATTGCACTTATCAAATATCCAATTCAATTAAAAGAAATTAATACTAACGCTAAAATTGATATTACTAATCCTGATCAGTTTAATGCATTTTTAGCAAATGAAGAAGAAATGATTAAAGATCTTGTTAATAAGGTAGTTGAATCTGGAGCAAACGTTTTATTCTGTCAAAAAGGAATAGATGATATGGCAGAACATTACCTAAACAAAGCAGGAATTACTGCATATAAACGTGTTAAAAAATCAGATATGGAAAGAATTAACAAAGCTACCGGCGCTAAACTTGTAACTGATATTGAAGATTTAACAAGTGATGCTTTAGGTTCTGCAGGACATATTTATGTTAAAAAGATTTTTGATCATGAACTTACATTTATTGAAGAATGTGAAAATCCTAAAGCTACTTCAATTGTTCTTAGAGGAAGCACACGTTATGTAACCGAACAAATAAAAAGAGCATTAGATGATGCTTTAGGTGTGGTTGCAGCAACTATTGAAGATAAAAAAGTTCTTATTGGTGGAGGAGCTACTGAAATTGAACTTGTAAAACAGTTAAGAGATTATGGTGATTCAGTAAGTGGAAGAGAACAATTAGCAATTTTAAAATATGCTGAAGCATTAGAAGTTATTCCAAGAACTTTAATTGAAAATGCAGGTTTAGATGTTATTAATCTTATTGCAGATTTAAAAGCAGCACATGAAGATTCAACAAACATGGGAATTAATGTGTTTTCAGGAAAAATAGTTGATATGAAAGAAGAAGGAGTATTAGAACCTTTAAAAGTTAAAGTGCAAGCTCTTCAAGCAGCAACAGAAGCAGCTGAAATGATATTACGTATTGATGATATGATTGCAGCTAAAAACGGTTTAAACTCAACCGGTCCTGATGAATCTGGAAATGACAATAGTGGAATGCCACCAATGCCTCCAGCACCAGGAATGGGTGGAATGCCACCAATGATGTAAAACTAATCATTTTACATCCACTACTTTTTTTAAAAAATAATAAAGAAGAATATTTTTATTATTCTCACATCAATTTCAGCTGTTGATGCATATAAATACTGATTTTAACATGAAATTTCATTTTAGTTCAAATAATAAATAATAATGCAAATTTAATTATAGCTATTTTTAATAAATAATATCTATTAAAAACAATATTTAAAAATTTTAATAAGGTAATTTAACAAATAGTTAAACTATACTCATTTTTTTATTTTTATTTTAATATTAAAATTTATCCCCCCTAATATCCTTATTTTTCTTTTAAACCATGTTAATATTATTGATTTAGTTTAAATAAACATTTATCAAAGAGTTTTAAAAAACATGAATATAATAGTTTTAATCTTATTTTTAAAGTAATCATTGAAATTAAATATTAAAAATATATATTTTAAATTAATTATATTTGATTTTATCAATTTTTTAAGCTTAATTAATTAAATAGGACTATCTATGGAGTTTTTATAAATAATTATATTTATATAACAAGTTTAATAAAAAATATTATATGAATATAAAAAATAATGTTCATGCTTGTTAAAACAATTAGAAGGAGGTAAACAGTTTTGAAAGATAAAATAATTTTCATTGCATTAATATTAGGAATTGTTTTTTGTTCAATTTCCGCTATTAATGCAAATGATAATGATATAGTTTTAAATCAAAGCGATGAAATTTCTATATCTGATTATTCAAATGTTTATTCATTTAACAATGCTGATATTAGTAATGAAGTTCAATCTGGGGTAGATGAAAATAATGATCTTCCAATTGAAAAAGAGGACAACATTACTAAAGAATCTACATATATTAATGCTCCTAATATTGAATTATACTATAAAAACGGCACTAGATTTGAAGCATATTTATATGATGGAGATAACAATCCCCTTTCTGAACAGACAGTTTCAATCGTTATAAACGGTGTATCCTATGATAGGATTACTGATGATGAAGGGAAAGTATCAATAGCTATTAATTTAAGCCCAAATAAGTATTTAATAAATGTTAATTTTAAGGGTACAGAACTATACTCTCCGTATAGCTGCACCTCAAACATTACGGTTTTATCAACAATAAAAAGTGAAAATCTTACAAAATACTATAGAAACCAATCACAATATTATGCTCAGTTTCTAGATGGTAATGGAAACCCGTTAGTAGGAGGCAGTGTTAGCTTTAATATTCATGGTGTATTTTATTATAGAACTACCGATTCTAATGGAATGGCTAAGTTAAATATTAATCTGGCACCTGGTGAATATGTTATTACTGCTATTCAGGATAATAATGGATTTTTATATTCATCCATTATTAAAGTATTGTCTACAATAGAGGGAATGGATCTTACTAAAGCTTTTCATGATAATAATCAATATTATGCAAAATTCTTAGATGGTAGAGGTAATCCTTTAGTTGGAGGTAAAATTTACTTTAATATTAATGGAGTAATTTATAACAGGATTACTGATTCTAATGGAATGGCTAAGTTAAATATTAATCTAGGTCCAGGTAAATATATCTTAACTGCACATAATGGTAACGATGGATTATTAATATCAAACAATATTAATGTATTAATAGATGTTGAT
>CAYPJH010000279.1:0-1867 GCA_964411035.1 uncultured Methanobrevibacter sp.
AACAACAACAACAACAACAAAAACACCTAAATCAGTGGTATTTAGCCAAGGTGAAAATTCACATGAAGAAGGAAACAATGCACTGTGATTCAATGAAGTGTTGATGGCTATCTTAGGTTGGGTACCTAGATGCAGTTTTCTTTTGTTATTGTTGTGGTTTTGTGCATTAATAAATTTTGAGAAAATGTTCTGCAAGTAAAATTGAGTATTAACCTTTAAAGAAGATGGTGAAATAGAATAGGGAAAAAGAAAACTGAGAAAAGGTGTAGTCTCTGGAGCATGAGTGGTTTGACACAATTTCACATTGTCATGAAGTATTGGGGTGATCATGTATGCCCAGTTTCAGTTACTCATTGGCTTGCAGTTATATACACCTGGAGAAGCTAACTTGTCTGCCAAAATTGTTCCTATTACCTGAGGTAAATTCTAGAATAAAAACACTCATAAAACAAGGTTATGTTTTTATATGTTGATGAAAATGGTGATATCAGTCCTCAGAAAATCAACCTTTTATTTCCCACAAGAACAGTAGTTCCATGTTCATAAATTGAACATTTGAGGTGACTATACCGAACTTAATCTCCAAAAATAACAAGTATATTATTTAGTCATTTATTTCTGATCATTCAAAATTGATAGTTTTAACATATCAATACATTATTTAATCAGACAATGAATTAAATAATTTTGAGTAAATACCACAAATATTTAGAAACTTATTTGTATTTTCAAAATATTTCTGCACTTGCATAATGTAGACAGCTCTACAAATATATTTTTCTCTTTATATTATAAAACATACAAGGACCTGGCAAATGTAAAAAAAATAAGTTTAATTAGAATATGTGAACAAAAATTCAATTGTAAAATTGTGACTCTACCTAAATCAACATAGGATACCTGGAAAAGTATTCAGCATGCAGTAAAGAGTCAGAGGTGACAACAGGTACAAGAAAAACTATTTAGTTTGCATATGATGGTGGGAATACCCAGAAGAATCTGATATATTCTGGATGAGAATATAGAGATGGATCTGCAAGCTAATTTAAGTATTATATTCCCAGTAGGATGACTTGGAGAAATCGTAAAGAAATGAGAATAGCCTCTTGCATTCTCACATCAGTTTCCCTATCAGGTCTACAATTTAAAGGAGATAAATACTGAAGTTAGTTGGAAGACACAGATTTCTTGGTTTAATAAAGCATTTAGATAAAATGGAAATAGGTGAAGAGAGAAAAAAATTTTATTCTGTTAACCCCTGGATGTTTCATTGACATAAGTGATACTTGACTACTTATTAGCTATAGCAAATTCTCAATCTAGACTAGCTACTTCTTCTCAGAATATGATGATCAACTCTGTATTGTCTTCAAAGAAGCAAACAATCCAACCTTTCTTTACTCTAGTTACTCCATCCTTCCATTTGCTCCCTCTACAGTCAGTAATCTTTGTATTATTTTTTACCCTTCCCCTCAAAACACTATCATCTCTCTTGTAATCAGGATATAATATGAAAATCTACCTGTAAAAATTAACTTAATTTGCCAAATACAGTGGATGTTTTCATTTCATACTGTTGTTCATAGTATAAATATTAATTTCAGGAGTGATATTAAGGAAAAATTTTAATAGAATTATATCCTACTCTTTCTCACACTAAATATTGTTTTTGTCATTATTTGTCTTGTGGGGAGAAACATCAGTAAGTCAACTTTTAAAAAAATCAACATAAATTAATATTATATCTCTTACAACATTTAGAAAATCATGTATTCTACAGAGTAGTAGTGTTTAACACCTGGGTATACCTATCCCTAGGTATACCTGAAAGTTCTTCAAAAGATAATAAAATCTTTAAAGATAATAA